>NZ_CAWURG010000008.1:0-53232 GCF_963924895.1 uncultured Sphaerotilus sp. | reverse complement strand
CTGGCGGCGTTCGCCTACCGCTTCAACCGTCGGTTCGACCTGCGCGGGCTGGTGGCCCGGCTCATCATTGATGTCTCACGGTGCAAGCCTCGGGCTCAGCGGGTCGTCCGGGGGAATGCTGAGGATCGTTGCTAATCAGGTCAGCTTTAGCTGGTGGTTGGTGAATTAATAGTTCTGATTTTGGTCATTTTTACGGAGTGGAATCATGCCTGCTACATCAGAAAAAGTTCGGTACTGGATCGATATGGCACTTGAGTGTGTTCGACGAGACCACACCTCAAAATTTGGTGCTGGTGATCAAAAGGGTCCATTTCTGACTGCGCGTGCTCTTGGAATGGCACTTGCGGCCCTGCACGATGCATATGTTGATCCGAATGAGCGTTTGATTGTTGATAAAAATTTCCCTCTTCCGAAGGATGGATTTTCACGAGATATTTCAGGTTGTGCTGCCTGCCAACAGTTGTTGAAACTTAGGTACCCTCAGCAAGCGGTTGGACTGAATGCGGCATGGGATTTTTGGGGTGAATATCATGAAATTGGTGTTGATGTTGTTTCTGAAGACTATGGGCGCAGAATTGCAGGTCAAATAGATCTTCTTGGTATTGATGATCGTCAGTTTGGAGGGTCGGTGACGTATAAAAATTATACGCCTTATTCGCCTGGGGGAGCTTATACTCATCAAGCTGATCCGAATGAACCTGGCCAGGGATTTGCGGGATCTTTGTGGGGCAATGTTAAAACAATCATTTCTGGTGCGATAAATGATTTCGCTCCCCCTCCCGGGCGTGACAAAGTAAATGTAAAGCCTGATAAAAATTTCTCCGAAGATTTTTTGCATGTGCAAACCAAAGGGGCAAATCAAAAAAGAAGTAGAACGGCTAAAGAAGAGGTGATCGGTATATTTTGGGGTTACGATGGTGCGTCTGAATTGGGTACTCCACCACGTCTATACATGCAAGTTGTTCTGCAGATCCTCGATGAAATAGAAGCTCGAACTCCCGCTAAATTGACAGATCAAGATGAGTTGAAGATTGTTGCTGCTGTTGGCTTGGCAATGGCTGATGCGGGGGTTGAGGCGTGGCGTTATAAATATTCGCCAGAGCACATGATGTGGCGACCCGTTCATGGCATTCGTCATGGGCTAGGCGGTGTATTTGCTCCGGCTGAGGTTGGATGGAATCCGCTTGGTAAGCCAATAACCAATGACCCAAGAGATACGACTAAGTTCAGAGAGTCTGTGACGCCTGATTTTCCGGCGTATCCATCTGGGCATGCCACTTTTGGTGCTGCGGCATTTCAGTTGCTTCGATTATTTTTGGCTGAAAAGAAATTGCTGAAATTTGATGAGAATGGAGTTGATAGTTTGAGTTTTTGTGCGCACTCTGATGAGTATAATGGCAGAAATTTCGATCAGAATTCGAGGGTTATTCCTAGATCAAAATTAGTTTTGAACTATAAAAGCCTTTGGGCGGCGATTATTGATAATTCTGTGAGTCGTGTTTATCTTGGTGTTCATTGGCAGTTCGATGGGCTAACTAAGGTTGGTGATGAAGATCCATTGGGTGTTTTTGGTGTTCCAAAATCGCCGGCCGAATTGGGACGGCGTGGTGGTGTATGGCTTGGATGTCAAATAGCTAATGCAATTGCCGGAAAAATAAATATTACTGATGCTGTGATTAACGCTTCAGGAATTCCACTTCCTGCGCCTGTTGCTGTGGGTGGTCCGTGACGTTATTTTTTTGATGGATACTTGGGGCCGTGCATCCACAGGGTGCCTGTACTGTTCAGTGAGCCCGCCGTGCCCCAAGCCACCACCCCATCCCCCGCCGACTACCCCGGCAACCTCTACGTCGTCGCCGCCCCGTCCGGCGCCGGCAAGTCCAGCCTCGTCAAGGCGCTGCTGGAGATCGACACCCGCCTGATGGTGTCGATCTCGCACACCACCCGCGCGCCGCGCGGGCAGGAGGAGCACGGCCGCGAGTACTGGTTTGTCTCGCCCGACGAGTTCGGCGCCATGGTCGAGCGCGGCGACTTCTTCGAGTGGGCCGAGGTCCACGGCAACCGCTACGGCACCTCGCGCAACGCGATCGAGCAGCGCCTGCACGACGGCCAGGATGTCGTGCTGGAGATCGACTTCCAGGGCGCGCTGCAGATCAAGGAGCTGTTCCCGAGCGCGGTGCTGATCTTCATCCTGCCGCCCTCGTGGGAGGAACTGCAGCGGCGCCTCTTCCGCCGCGGCGAGGACACGCCCGAGGTCATCGCGCAGCGCATGGTCAATGCCCGCCACGAAGTGGCGCAGGCGCGGCACTTCGACTACATCGTCGTCAATGCCCTGTTCGAGACCGCCCTGTTCGACCTGAAAACCATCGTCCACGCGCAGCGGTTAAAATATTCGACCCAGCGTCTCAGCCGCCCGGCTGTGTTCGATGCCCTTCAACTGTCCTGAGTCCCCTCAGCGACTCCTCACCTGCGGAAGCACGCTCCCACCATGGCTCGTATCACTGTCGAAGACTGTCTGCTGAAGATCCCCAACCGCTTCCAACTGGTGCTCGCCGCCACCTACCGCGCCCGCATGCTGAGCCAGGGCCACGCCCCCAAGGTCGAGACGAAGAACAAGCCCGGCGTGACCGCGCTGCGCGAAATCGCTGCCGGCCAGGTCGGCATCGAGATGCTGCGCAAGGTCCCGACCTGAGTCGCATCTGACCCGCGCTTGTCGGGCATCGGCCACACGGTGCCCGGTCCGCTGCGGGACACGCTAGAGTCGATCCATGGTGTCCCGCACAGCCGATGTCCTGCGTCGCATGTTCTTCTCGTCCTGGCGACGAGGAAGCAAACCCGAGTCCGCCGAGTCCGAACCGTTTCCGGACACGCAGCCCAGCGACCCGGGTGAGGATTCGGACACCGACACCGCCGTCAAAAACAAGCTCCGCACCAAGGTCGGAAAGCCTCCGCGGCCGGTGATCGAGCAGGTGCCGGGCGCGCACGGCGCGAGTGCCGCCTCCTTCGCCGTGCTGACGGCCAAGCTCGACTACCTCGACGAAGCCGACGTCCGCCGCGTGCGCGAGGCCTACCGCTTCGCCGACCAGGCCCACCTCGGCCAGTTCCGCGCCAGCGGCGAGCCCTACATCACGCACCCCATCGCGGTGGCCGGCCTGTGCGCCGACTGGAAGCTGGATGCGCAGGCCATCATGGCTGCGCTGATGCACGACGCGATGGAAGACTGCGGCGTGACCAAGGCGGAACTGGTCGAGCGCTTCGGCCTGCCGACGGCCGAGATCGTCGACGGCCTGACCAAGCTCGACAAGCTGCAGTTCTTGACCCGCGAGGAGTCGCAGGCCGAGTCCTTCCGCAAGATGCTGCTGGCGATGGCGCGCGACGTGCGCGTCATCCTGATCAAGCTCGCCGACCGCATGCACAACATGCGCACGATGGGCGCGATGGCGGCGAACAAGCGCGGCCGCATCGCCCGCGAGACGCTGGAAATCTATGCGCCGATCGCGCACCGGCTGGGCCTGAACCAGTGCTACCGCGAGCTGCAGGAACTCTCGTTCAGCTTCCTGCAGCCCTGGCGCCACGCGGCCCTGTCGCGGGCCGTGGACAAGGCCCGTGGCCACCGCCGTGACATGGTCGAGCGGGTGCGCGAGGAGGTCGAGATCTCGCTGACGCAGGCCGAGGTGCCGGCGCAGGTCTATGGCCGCGAGAAGACCGTGCACTCGATCTACACCAAGATGCGCGAGAAGCACCTCAGCTTCGCGCAGGTGAGCGACATCTTCGGCTTCCGGCTCGTCGTGGCGACGCTGCCGGAGTGTTACCTGGCGCTGGGTGTGCTGCACCAGCTCTACAAGCCCGTCCCCGGCCGTTTCAAGGACTACATCGCCATCCCCAAGGCCAACGGCTACCAGTCGCTGCACACCACGGTGGTGAGTCCTGTCGGCACGGCCGTGGAGTTCCAGATCCGCACCGCCGCGATGCACGCGGTGGCGGAGGCCGGCATTGCCGCGCACTGGATGTACAAGACCGGCGGCGGCAGCGAGCCGCCCGACACCAAGCACCTCGGCACGATGTGGCTGCAGTCGCTGGTCGACATCCAGAGCGAGACGCGCGACTCGGCCGAGTTCCTCGAGCACGTCAAGATCGACCTGTTCCCGGAGTCGATCTACCTCTTCACGCCCAAGAGCAAGATCCTGGCGCTGCCGCGCGGGGCCACGCCGGTGGACTTCGCCTACGCGATCCACTCGCGGGTGGGCGACCACTGCGTTGCGGCGCGGGTCAATGGCGAGCCGGTGGCGCTGCGCACCGAGCTGAACTCGGGCGATGTGGTGGAGATCATCACCGCCCCGTCGGCGCGCCCCAATCCGGCCTGGCTCAACTTCGTGCGCACCGGCAAGGCGCGCTCCAAGATCCGCCACTATCTGAAGAACATGGAGGCCGAGGAGTCGTATGACCTGGGTCTCAAGCTGCTGGCCCAGGCGCTGCGCACCGAGGGGCTGCAGCTGCCGGGCGTCGATGACAGCAGCATGAGCGAGCTGGACACCGCGCTGTGGCAGTCCCTGGTGCGCTGGAGTGGCAACCGCAACCGGCGCGAGCTGCTCACCGACATCGGCCTGGGCCGCAAGATCGCCGTCATCGTGGCCAAGCGCATGGCGCGCAAGATGGTCGAGCAGGGCCGGCGGCCGGACGCGCTGACGCTCAGCATGGGCCGCTACGCCACCGACCAGGAAGCGCCGACCCAGGGCACCGTGGTCATCGACGGCAGCGAGAATGCCACCATCCAGCTCGCCACCTGCTGCCAGCCGATCCCGGGCGACGACATCGTCGGCTACCTGGGTCGCGGCGAAGGCCTCACGGTGCACACCAGCGACTGCTCGGTGGGCAAGCGCCACTTCGAGCGCGATCCCGAGCGCTGGCTGGGCGTCGAGTGGGCCGAGCAGCCGGCGCGGGCCTTCCGCACCGCGGTGGCCGTGCTGGTGCACAACGGCAAGGGCGTGCTGGCCGAGGTGGCGCAGGCCGTGAGCCATGCCGAAGCCGACATCGCGCACATCGACATGGACCCGACCCGCGCGGACGAGACCTCCGAGCTGAAGCTCACGCTGGCGGTGCGCGACCGGCAGCACCTGGCGGATGTGCTGCGCGTGGTGCGGCGCTGCCCGTCGGTGGTGCGCGTGTCCCGCGTCAAGCCTTGATCAGGCGCGCTCGGGTGCGGGATAGTGCACGGAGATCACCTCCAGAACCTGCAAGCCGCCCGGCGTCATCAACTGCACCTCATCGCCCTCGCGGGCCTTGATCAGCGCCCGCGCGATCGGGGCCACCCAGCTCACCTCGCCGTTCAGGCTGTCGGACTCGTCGATGCCCTTGATGGTGATGGTGTGCTCCACGCCCTCGTTGTCGGCATAGGTGACCGTGGCGCCGAAGAAGATCTGGTCCTTGCCGTGGTGCGCCGACGGGTCGGCCACCTCGGCGATGTCGAGCCGCCGCGTTAGGTAGCGGATGCGGCGGTCGATCTCGCGCAGGCGCTTCTTGCCGTAGAGGTAGTCGCCGTTCTCCGAGCGGTCGCCGTTCTTGGCCGCCCAGGACACGATCTCCACCACCCGGGGCCGTTCCTCGTCCAGCAGTTGCATCAGCTCGGCGCGCAGGCTGCGCCAGCCTTGCGGGGTCATGTAGTTTCGTGTACCCGCTGGCAACGGTGGAAGACCGTTTGCGGGCTCGTCGTCGTCGTCTGAAGACGTTTCAGGCTGAAAGGCTTTGCTCATGATCAGAATTGCGGGATCATTGGTACTGTTTAGTCCCGCGGATGCGGGGTTTGTGGTGCAAGACCATCACACTGGATGTGCGTAATTCGTAATTGGGTAGCGAAATACGTCACACTTTGAAACATCCGGTCCTACAGCAGGGGAAGTGGCATGCCGATGACCCTGGCATGTCACAGAAGAAATAAGCGCTGGAGACCTTCGGATCCGTTCAACATGTGGTTGGCGGGTTCGACCGATAGGTTTTTTTGAGGACCCCCCCTGCCATGTCTCGTCCCCATTTTGCTCAAGATCCGATGGATCCATTGTTGACCACCCGGGAGGCCGCCCAGCGATTGGGTGTGTCGCTGCGCACGGTCCAGCTCTGGGTCGAAGCGGGAACCCTGCCGGCCGGCCGCACGCCCGGCGGCCATCGCCGCATCCGCCTGTCGGCGGTCGAGGCGCTGGCGCACCGCAGCGGGCTGCGCCCTGCGGCACCGACCTCGCTGTCGATGGCCGCGGCGGGCACGGCTCCGCTCGACCTGCTGCTGGTGGCTTCGAGCGTCGACCAGCTGCACCTGTGGCAGGAAGTGCTGCAGCCGCTGGGCTCGGCGATTTCCATCCGCGGTGCGAACAATGGCTACACCGGCCTGCTGCAGCTCGGACGCAAGTCGCCCGATCTGCTCGTCACCGACCTCGCGATGCCCGACATCGACGGCTACGCCATGCTGCTGACCCTGTCGAGCCTGAGCGACTACAGTCAGCTGCGCGTCCTGGCGATCACGACCCAGACGCCGCACCAGATCGCCGAGCGTGGCGGCTTGCCGGAGCGGGTGCGCGTGGTGCACCAGCCGGCACCGGCCATCGCCGTGCGGGCCTGGGTCGAGTCCGAAATGACCCGCATGGGGCGCAGTCCCCATGTCGATCCCCTCAGCTGAAAGTCTGTCCATGTCCCGTCGCATTCTTGTCGTCGATGATCAGCCGGATCTGCGCAAGCTCATCCGGATGACGCTGGAACTCGGCGAATTCGAGGTGCACGAGGCCGTCGATGGTGCCAGTGCGCTGGAGATGGCGGTTTCCTTGCGACCGGCGCTGGTGCTGCTGGATGTGGTGATGCCCGGGGGCCTCGATGGCTACCAGGTGTGCGACCGCCTCAAGCAGCACCCGGCGCTGGCCGGCACGCTGGTCGTGATGCTCACGGCCCGCGGACAGGCGGGCGACATCGGTGCAGGCCAGATCGCCGGGGCCGATGGGTATCTGGTCAAGCCGTTCAGCCCGATCGACCTGATCGAGCGTGTCGAGTCGATGCTGGATGCGGTGTGACCCGGACGAAGCGACAAGCCCCGGGGTTCAGCCCGGGGTCGAGCGTTCAAGCCGGAGCGGCTTGCCACGGGATCTGTATGAAATTACAGTCTTTGGATGGAAGCCGTGAAGACCCTCAAGCTGCGCATCAAGGACAAGCACGCTGCCGTGCTGTCGGTGATGGCGAGTGAGGTGAACTTCGTATGGAACTACTGCAACGAGACGAGTTCGCGGGCTATCCGGGATCGGCGCAAGTTCCTGAGCGCGTTCGATCTTCAGAAGCTCACGGCGGGGTACTCGAAGTGCGAGGGCGTGGGGGTGGGCAGCGCGACGGTGCAGCTTGTCTGCGAGGAGTACGCCACCCGCCGCAAACAGTTCAAGAAGGCTCGCCTGAACTGGCGGGTATCGAACCCGAAGTCGGCCCGGCGGTCGCTGGGCTGGGTGCCGTTCAAGGTGGGCGGGGTGAAGTACAAGGCCGGGCAGGTCAGCTTCCTGGGGCACCGGTTCAGCCTGTGGGACAGCTATGGGCTGTCGAAGTACGAGCTGAAGGGGGGATCGTTCGCCCAGGATGCGCGGGGCCGCTGGTACCTGAACGTGTGCGTGAAGGTGGAGCCACAGAAGTCCGAGGGCACCGAGGTGATCGGGATCGACCTGGGGCTGAAGACGGCGGCGGTGTGCTCGGACGGGACTGAACTCGCGTCCGGCACGTATCGCCGGCACGAGGCGGCCCTTGCGAAGGCGCAGCGAGCGCACAAGAAGCACCGCGTCAGGGCGATCCACGCGAAGATCGCCAACACGCGCAAGGACGCGATGCACAAGTTCAGCACGGGCTTGGTGGCCAGAAGCGGGGCGATCTTCGTCGGTAACGTGCAGGCGAGTGCGATGGTGAAGACCCGGATGGCGAAGTCCACGCTGGATGCCGGATGGTCGATGATGAAGACGATGCTGGAGTACAAGAGCCATCAGGCCGGCGTCGTCTTTCAAGAGGTGAATGAAGCCTGGACAACCCAGACATGTTCGAGCTGCGGGGTCATTCCTGCCAGCAGTCCGAAAGGTAGAGCAGGTCTGCGAATGAGGCGATGGGCTTGCTGCGGGTGCGGAGCGGAACACGACCGCGACGTGAACGCAGCGAGGAACATCGCCCGCGTGGGACGACACGCGCTTGGAGAAGGAGCCCCAGGATGAAGAGCGATGGATTGCAGAATCCCCGTCCTTCAGGGCGGGGAGTCGTCAAGATTGGCGCCTATCCCGTGGTGCGGCGGCTGACGCGGCGCCTGGAAGCGCTGGAGCGTGGGGTCGAGCAGTTCGGTGCCGGCGACCTCGGGCACCGGGTCGATGCGGCGGGGCAGGACGAAGTGGCGGCGGTGGCGGTCAGCTTCAACCGGGCGGCGCAGCGCATCGAGGATCTGGTGGGCTCCAACCGGGCCTTGCTGGCCAACGCCAGCCACGAGCTGCGTTCACCGCTGGCGCGGCTGAAGATGGCGCTGGCGATGATGGAAGGCGCGCCACCCGCCCAGCGCAGCGCCCTGCGCCACGAGATCGACTGCGACATCCGCGAACTTGACGGGCTGGTCGAGGAAGTGCTGCTGGCCAGCCGGCTGGATGCCCAGGGCGCCTTGCGTGTCGAGTCGGTGGACCTGCTGGGCCTGCTGGCCGAGGAGGCGGCGCGCGTCGGGGCGGCTGCAGATGGCGAGCCGGTGCTGGTGCAGGCCGAAGAGCGGCTGCTGCGCCGCGCGCTGCGCAACCTGCTGGAGAACGCCCGGCGCTATGGCGGGGACGAGGTGGAGGCACAAGTCCATGCCATCGGCGCCGACGAGGTCGAGGTGCAGGTCTGCGACCGGGGCCCAGGCGTGCCGGAGGCCTACCGCGAGCAGGTGTTCGAGCCGTTTTTCCGCCTCCCCGGGCATGCCGAGCGGGCAGGGGGGGTGGGGCTTGGGTTGTCACTGGTGCGCCAGATCGCCCAGCGGCACGGCGGCAGCGTGCGCTGCTTCGCCCGCGAGGGCGGCGGCAGCTGCTTCGCGATCAGGTTGCCCTGCGGGGCGGGGCGGGCGCTGGCGGCACCTCCGGGCGCACCCGGTCCGCATAGCGGTTGAAGCGCCAGGCGGTGCCTTCCCGGGTGATGCGGTGCCAGGTCATGCGCTTGGCGGCGGGGCTCATCGCCGGCCAGTGCTGCACCTCGTCGAAGGTGCGGCCGCAGCCCTTGCAGACCGCGTCGCCCTGGGTGGTCGAGCAGATGGCGATGCAGGGCGCGTCCGGCGTCGTGTCGTACCAGGCCAGCCAGGCCTGTCGGGCGGCTTCTGGCAGGCCGTGCTCGTCGCACAGCGATTCCCGGTAATACACCAGCAGGGCATAGACCTCCGCGAGCGCCCGCAGCGGCGCACACAGCGTCACGCCGTCGGGGGAGGGTTGTCGCTGGCGCCACCAGTTGATGGCTGCCTCGATGTCGGTGATGTGGATGCCTGCCATGGAGGCGCGAGCATAGCGCCGCGGGCCTCAGCCCGCCGCCAAGGGGCGATGGAACTCGAAGCGGCCCTTGCCCTGCTGCTTGGCCTGGTACATCGCCGTGTCGGCGGCGCGCACCAGATCCAGCGTGCTCATCGCGTCGCGCGGGTAGACGGCAATGCCAATGCTGACCCCCACGCTCAGGCGCCGTCCGTCCACGTCGAAGGGCTTGGAGATCGCGGTCAGGATCCGCTGGGCCAGGGCCTCGAGCGCGGACTCGCCGTCCTCCGAGCGGATCAGCACCAGGAACTCGTCGCCGCCGAAGCGGCACAGCGGATCGTGCGGCG
Source organism: uncultured Sphaerotilus sp. (assembly GCF_963924895.1). Taxonomy (NCBI): domain Bacteria; kingdom Pseudomonadati; phylum Pseudomonadota; class Betaproteobacteria; order Burkholderiales; family Sphaerotilaceae; genus Sphaerotilus; species uncultured Sphaerotilus sp. The sequence continues at coordinate 43,415 of NZ_CAWURG010000008.1, read as the reverse complement.
ACACGGCGCAGCGCAGGCGTTCGGCCACCTGGCGCAGCAGCTGGTCGCCGGCGTCGTGGCCGTGCCGGTCGTTGATTTCCTTGAAGCCGTCCAGATCGAGGAAGAGCAGGGCGAGCTGTTCTCCGGAATCGTGCACCCGGCTGCGCGCCGAGCCGAGCAGGTCGAAGAAGCGCGCGCGGTTGCACAGACCCGTCAGCGGATCCTGGAAGGCCAGGGTGCGCACCTGCTCCTCGGCCCGCATGCGCTCGGTGATGTCGAGCAGGGTGCCGCTGACGAGCTGGGTGCCCGGCCGGTCGGCATCGGGGCGCGAGACGATGCGGTACTGCAACCAGCGCTGCTGGCCTTCGCGGGCCTGCAGCCGCAGCTCGCCGCACAGGCTGACCTCCTGGCGCGTCGCGCGGCGCAGGCTGTCGTGCAGCACGCCCCGGTCGGCGCCGTCCATGCTGGCCAGCCACAGCACCAGCGGCAGCTCCCGGGTGTTGGCCGGCAACTGCATCAGGCTGGCCAGGGTCGACGAGATGAGCAGCGTCTCGTCCTCGGCCCGCCAGGTCCAGCTGCCGAGGCCGGCAATGTGCTCGGCCTCGGCCAGCGCCGACTGGCTGCGCTGCAGCTCGTCGGTGGACATGCGTTCGGCACGGGTCACGAGGTAGACGAGCTGCTCGTATTCCTCGTAGGTCGTGCCGATCAGCGCCAGCAGGGCGGACCAGCGCTCGGCACTCGGAGGACCCGCGAGGGGGTCGATGCCCAGGCGCCGCAGCTGGCGGGCCAGCATGGCGTGGGGCAGGGGGAGCGTGTGGCGGTCCATGGTCATTGGTCCCCGGGGGCTTCCCAGAGTGCGGCCAGCGTGAGGGTCATGTTGTGCATCTCGCAGCGTTCGCCGACGCCGGCTGAAATCTCGCCGAACGAATAGAAGCCCGCCAGCGCCGAGCCCGGCTGCAGCAGGCTGGCGACGGGCTCGAGTTCCTCTTCCGTCTGCTCGCCGAGGACGTGCCGGCGGCCGACGCAGCTCACCACCAGCGCCAGCACGGGGACGTCGGCGGGCAGGGCGTCGCCCAGGTCCCTGGCGGCGTGGAACGCGCCCTCCAGCAGCTCGCTGCGACCGGCCCGCGAGAGCTGGACCAGGCTGCCGGTCGGAATGTCGCCGGCCACGTCGATGGTCTGGCGTTCGTTGTCGATGCCGAGCACGTAGCGGATCACGCCCTGGAGGTCCCCGGTTTCCCGGAACACCGTCAGCGGGAAATGCGAGGCGGCCGCGGGCAGGCCGCTGGCGTAGCGGCCGAGGTACTGGCGGTAGAGCTGCAGGGCCGGGCGGCCGTCGATCTCCTCGACCGTGTGGCCCTGGGCCCGGGTGACCAGCCGGCGCTGGCCGAAACCGATGCTGCCGCCGCGGCAGCTGCGCGCCATGCGCAACCGCGGGCCATACAGGCCGATGACGCAGGCGCTGCCCTGGGGTGGTCCGTCGGTGTGCATCGACCAGGTGCGCGCCAGGCGGGTGCCGGCCGCGCCCATGCCGCCGGCGATCGGCAGGTCGTCGGGCAGGGCCGCGCTCAGGCCGCGCACCAGCTCCGGCCCGTTGACTTCCATGCCGTCTGCCAGCACCAGCACGCCCGTCAATCCCGGCGTGTCGAGCAGCGCATGGGCCAGCTGCTGCCCGGCCGCCTCGGAGCCGAGTGCCGGACTCAGCCCGACGTGGAGCCGCCGCAGGGCCGTGTGGTCGAACCGGGCGATGCAGACCACCAGCGCCTCGTCGCGGGCCTGGCGTGCATGGGCAATGGTGTGGGTGGCCGCGCTGGCGAAGAGGCTGCGCGGCAAGGTCCGGGCGAGGGCGGCCAGCGGGCTGTCCTCGGCCAGCGTCGCGAGGCTGTCGGCCGCACCGAACACCAGGACGAGCGTGTTCGGGCTGTCGAGCCGGGCGTCAGGCGGTGTTGCCCAGCCGGAGCCCGGCTGGTACACGTGAGTTGCGAGTTCCATGCAGTCGATACATCAGCGCAGCCAGGATGGGCTCACCGGTGTATCGACCGCTGGCCGCAGGGCTTGAGCGGCCCTGCGGCGGGTGGACTGGCTCAGCGTTTGAGCAGGCCACCCAGGATCTGCGGCAGCATGCTGCCCAGGTCGGTGCCTTGCTGCGGCAGCTGGCCGTTCGGCGTCAGGCCGTCGATCAGTTGCGGCAGGATCTGCGAGAGCTGGCCTGCGGTGGCGCCCTGGTCCATGCCGGCGCTGCGCGCCAGCTGGCCCATGACGTCCGAGCCCAGCACGTTGGTGAGCTGGTCGGCGGAGATCGGCATGTTCTGGCCGGTGGAGACCCATGACGACGCCACGTCGCCCAGTCCGCCGCGCTGGAACTGTTCCAGCAGGCCGCCCAGGCCACCAGCGGCTGCGCCGCCGCCCTGGTTGTTGCCGCCCATCAGCATGCCGATGACGGCCTGGATCAGCGCCGCTTGTCCACCACCACCTTGACCGCCGCCGAGTGCCTGGCTGACGACCGAACCCAGCATTGAATCGAGCAATCCCATCGTGTTCTCCTGAAAGTGTCTGTGAGTCGAGTGCCGGTGCACGTGCGTTCCATCACGCTACGCCTTCGCCGGCGGCCGTACTGTGACTGGTTTTGGCTGCGCTGTCATGCACTGCGGTCAGCCGCTACACTCCCGCACCCATGAAACGCATCGTGATCCTGATTTCCGGCCGTGGCTCCAACATGGAAGCCATCCACCGCGCCTGTGCCGAAGAGGGCTGGCCGGCTTCCGTCGTGGCCGTCATCAGCAACCGGCCGGGCGCCGCGGGCCTCGCCTGGGCGGCCGAGCGCGGCATCGCCACGGCGTCGATCGACCACCGTGCCCACGCCGACCGCGCCGCCTTCGACGCCGCGCTGGCCGCGGAAATCGACGCCCACCAGCCGGACCTGGTCGTGCTGGCCGGGTTCATGCGCATCCTGACGCCCGGCTTCGTGGCCCGGTACGCCGGCCGCATGCTCAATGTCCATCCGTCGTTGCTGCCTTCCTTCGGCGGACTGCATACGCACGCACGTGCGCTGCAGACCGGCTGCAAGGTGGCCGGGGCGACGGTGCATTTCGTGACCGCCGAACTGGACCACGGCCCGATCGTGCTCCAGGCCGTGGTGCCGGTGCTGGCCGAGGACACCGCCGAGACGCTGATGGCGCGGGTGCTGGTCTGCGAGCACCAGATCTATCCGCGCGCCGTGCGCTGGTTTGCCGAAGACCGGCTGGTGCTGGGCGACGACGGCGTCGTGCGCCACACTCTGAACGCGCCGCAATGGCTGTTCCACACACTCTGAGCCTCCGAGGACTTCCCCATGACCCCCAAAGCCCTCTTCACGCTGTGCGACGAGCTGTTGCATGAAGTCCTGCGCTTCTCCAGCCCGACCGACGCCGTGGTGTCGGCCTTCTTCCGCCGCAACCGGATGCTGGGCATGCGCGAGCGCCACGCGCTGGCCGAGACGGTCTACACCGTGCTGCGCGAGCGGCTGCGCCTGCAGTACCTGGCCAAGTCCGGCACCGGCTCGCTGGAGCGCCGCCTGAGCATCCTGGCCTGGCAGGGCACCGAAGCCTATCTGCGTGCGGCAACCACCGAGGTCGAGCAGAAATGGGCCGCCACCGCCAAGCTGCTGAGCCTGAAGAGCCAGTCCGAGAACTTGCGCCACAACCTGCCCGACTGGCTGGCCGACGCGCTGAAGAAGGAAATGGGCAACGACTTCTGGCCGCTGATCGAGAGCCTGTCCAAGTCGGCCGGGCTGGACCTGCGCGTCAACACGCTGCTCGTCAAGCGGGAAGCCGCCCAGGCCACGCTGGCCGAGGAAGGCATCCTGACCGAGCCGACGCCGTACTCGCCGACGGGCCTGCGCGCCCGCGGCAAGCCCACGCTCAACCTGACCGAGTGCTTCAAGCGCGGCGAGGTCGAGGTGCAGGACGAGGGCAGCCAGTTGCTGGCGCTGCTCACCGAGGCCAAGCGCGGCGAGATGGTGGTGGACTTCTGCGCCGGCGCCGGCGGCAAGACGCTGGCGCTGGGCGCGATGATGCGCAACACCGGCCGCCTCTACGCCTTCGACGTCTCGGCGCACCGCCTGGCCGCGCTCAAGCCGCGCCTGGCGCGCAGCGGGCTGTCGAACGTCTACCCGGCCGGCATCTCCCACGAGCGCGACGAGCGCATCAAGCGCCTGTCGGGCAAGATCGACCGCGTGCTGGTCGATGCACCGTGTTCGGGTCTGGGCACGCTGCGCCGCAATCCGGACCTCAAGTGGCGCCAGTCGCCCGAGGGCGTGGCCGAGCTGACCGTCAAGCAGCGCGCCATTCTGGACAGCGCCGCGCGGCTGGTGAAGGCGGGCGGACAGCTCGTCTACGCCACCTGCAGCCTGCTGGACGCCGAGAACGAGGCCATCGCCCAGGCCTTCGGTGAAGCCCACCCCGAGTTCGAGCTGCTGAACGCGGCCGAAGTGCTGGCGCGTCAGAAGATCGAGGACGCCGAGTCGCTCTGCCGCAACAACTACCTGCGCCTGTGGCCCCACCGGCACGGTACGGACGGGTTCTTTGCCGCGGTCTGGCGCCGCCGCGCCGCCTGAAGCGCACCTGAGGGGAGATGCCACTGACGCGTTCTTCCCTTGATCAGGCGCAATCGTCGGCGATCGGGCAGTTTGGGCGTGCATATCAGGCAATATCCCTGTTTCGTGCAAATCTTCGGAACGTCTAGAATGTTGCACCCCGCCAGTGGTCCGGACACAACATGATTCCGTAGCGCAGGCGACCGTCTCGCCTGCAGGCCCCCTGCGCTTCTAGAAAGAACCCGATGCCCGAACTCTCGACGATCTGGTCGGTCCTGGTGGACTGGCTGGCCCATGGTCTGCTGCGCGCCAGTCCCTGGCAGGTGCTCGTCACCACGCTGGTGATGACGCACATCACGATCGTCGCCATCACCGTCTTCCTGCACCGCAGCCAGGCCCACCGTTCGCTCGACCTGCATCCGATCCCGTCGCACTTCTTCCGCTTCTGGCTGTGGATGACGTCCGGCATGGTGACCAAGGAATGGGTGGCGATCCACCGCAAGCACCACGCCAAGTGCGAGACCAAGGACGACCCGCACAGCCCGGTCGCCCACGGCATCAAGACCGTGCTGCTGCGCGGCAGCGAGCTGTACCGCGCCGAGGCCAAGGTCCAGGAAACGCTGAAGAAGTTCGGCCACAACACCCCGGACGACTGGCTGGAGCGGCATGTGTACACCGGCCAGTCGAAGCTCGGCGTGACGCTGATGCTGGTCCTGAATGTGCTGCTGTTCGGTGCCCTCGGCCTGACCGTGTGGGCCGTGCAGATGCTGTGGAGCCCGATCCACGCCGCCGGCATCATCAATGGCCTCGGCCACTGGTGGGGTTACCGCAACTTCGAGGCGGCGGACGCGTCCACCAACATCTCGCCTTGGGGCATCTGGATCGGCGGCGAAGAGCTGCACAACAACCACCACACCTTCCCGACCTCGGCGAAGTTGTCGGTCAAGCCCTTCGAGTTCGACATCGGCTGGGCCTACATCCGCGCGCTGGAGATGATGGGCCTGGCCAAGGTGCGCAAGACCGCGCCGCAGCTCAAGCTCGGTGCTGTCCGTCCCGTCGCCGACAGCCAGACGCTCGAAGCCCTGATCGCCAACCGCTACGAGGTCATGGCCCAGTACGCCACCAATCTGCGCAAGGCCTGCGCGGAGGAGCTGGACCGTCTGAAGCAGCAGGGTGCACAGAACACCGAGCGCTGGAACGAGATGCGGCTGGCGCAGCGCTGGCTGCACCGCGACGACCAGAAGATCCCCGCCGACGTGAAGGCGCTCGTCGCCAAGGCCTGTGACCAGAGCCCGTCGCTGACCCAGCTGGTCACGATGCGCGAGGAACTGCGCCAGCTCTGGACCCGCACCAATGTGTCGGGCGAGCAGCTGGTGGTGGATCTGCAGGGCTGGTGCCAGCGCGCCGAGAGCAGTGGCATCGCCGCGCTGCAGGACTTCGCGCGCACGCTGCGCTCTGCCCACGCCTGAGTGGCCTGCGCTGCCGCCGCGCAGCTTCGGCTTGATGCCTGTATCTGAACAAGGGCCACCCGACGCCGGGTGGCCCTTGTCGTTTCAGGCGGCCAACAATTCCATCAGCCGGCTGCCGACCGCTTGCGGTGGCCGGGCGGCCATGGTGCTGCCGGATCCTCCTCCCTCGACGGCCGTTAGCCACGCAGACTGGCGCTGTCGCACGATGCCGTGCAGCAGCAGGACGTCTTCGAAAGCCGGTTGGTCGAGCACTTCGATGGCGGTCGGGCGCAGCAGCAGGCAGGACAGCGCGGCAGCGGGATCGTCGAGTGGCCAGGCGTGCAGGATCCTGTCGAGCGTCTCCGGATAGGCCTCCAGCGCCGCGTCCGTCGGCATTGCGGCCGGGTCCATGGCCGGAATGCGGACGTTGTAGAGCGCCTCCAGCTGCGCCGCGACGCGCTCGTGGTTCCAGGGCTGCGCCATCTGCCGGTACAGGTCCAGCAGGCGCAGCAGGATCCAGGGGCACTTGCCGGGCAACTCCTGCAGCCGGCGCTCCAGCACCACGGCGACCCCGATCGGCGACTCCTCGACGTGGGGTTCGAGTTCGTCCAGCAGCTGGGCGCTGGCGTTGGTGGTGTCGAGATTCGGGTGGCCGAAGTCGGCATCCGGCCAGCGATTCGGATTCGGGGGCGTGGCGGGTGGTGCAGACCAGGCGACAAGGCCAGGGTCCGGCCCGGTCGGCGTCGGTGCAGATGCACCATCGGCCGGGGGCTGCGGGGTGCACGGATCGCTTGTTTCCGGCCGGGACTGGACGCGTTGTCGGCGCAGTCGGTGCGCAGTGGCGGGCTCCGTGGTGCCCATGCGCGGCATCATCCCCTCCCGGATGAGGCGCCACACCAGCATGCACACCGACAGTCCGATCACCGCGGCCATGACCAGCACGGCATCCCGCCAGGTATCGCGCTCGCTGCGTTCGATCCGCGCGACGAGCGCCGCCAGGCTGGCGCGTGTCTGGCGCTGCTCTTCGTGCAGGTCCTGCCAGGGCAAGGTGGAGGCTGGACTCTCCGGGGCGGGGGCAGGGGGTGCGGCTGCGCTGGCCATCGTCAGGGTCATGGCGGTGACGACGGCGTTCACCAGGCGCTGCAATTCGGCCTCGTCGAGGGCGCGTGCGGTGGCCGGTGGCGTCGACAGCGCGGGGAGGGGCGCCGGGGTTGCGGGTGCCAGCGGCGGCTTGTCTGGGTGTTTCTCGAGGCTGGGCTGGGTGGCTGCCGACGGTGCGCGTCGCCGCTGAGCACCGCCGGCGGCCGGTGGATCGACCAGCACGGTGAACTCGCGGGTGTAGTCGGCGCCGCACAGGAGGCTCAGGCGGCCGGCGAGTACCGTGTCGGTGACCCGTTGCGGACTGCTGATCTGCACCAGCACCCGTCCGTCATTGCCGCTCGGGAGGGTGCGCACGCGCACGGGTGCGATCGTGTCGCCCGATTCGCCCTGCTGGATCTGCACCTGCAGGCAGTCCGGTGTCAGGCGGCTGGCGGGCCAGTCGAAGCCGCGCACCTGGACGGACATCGACAGCGGCTGGTCGACCACGGCCCGTGCCATCGAGGTGTCCACCGACTGGCCGCACGCTGTCCCCACCCCGGCGAGCAGCACCGCGGCACCGATGCCTTGTCGCCAACCCGGCTGCTTCATGCTGCTCCCCCGCGTGCGTTGTCCTGTGGGCAATCTAGGCGGCCGGGTGTGTGCAGTCCATCACGCTGGAGGGGGCCACCTTTTGGGGGATGCGGGGGTGATGGCGTCGTGGACGCATGAAAAAACCCGCCGCGGGCTGGGCCCGGGCGGGTTGTCTGGAACAAGTCCTGTTCAGCGTGGGCTGATCAGCGGAGCTTGATTTCCTTGTAGAGCACGTGCTTGCGCACCTTCGGATCGAACTTCATGAATTCGAGCTTTCCGGGCGTCGTCTTCTTGTTCTTGTCCGTGGTGTAGAAATGGCCGGTACCCGCAGTGGATTCCAGCTTGATCTTTTCGCGTCCGCCTTTGGCTGCCATGGTGTCAGTCTCCGATTACAGTTCGCCGCGGGCACGCAGGTCGGCGAGGACCACGTCAATACCCTTCTTGTCGATCAGTCGCAGCGCAGCGTTGGAGATGCGCAGGCGAATCCAGCGGTTTTCGCTCTCGACCCAGAAGCGGCGGTACTGCAGATTAGGCAGCCAGCGGCGCTTGGTTTTGTTGTTTGCGTGGGAAACATTGTTCCCGGTCATCGGGCCTTTACCCGTGACTTGACAGACGCGTGCCATGACGCTTCTCCGATACGATGGTTACAGCAACCAGAGCAGGCCCGCCTGATGAAACTGTTGGCACTTGTGGTGCCCGGCCTGATGATCACCCCTCCGTCAAACCGATGGGCTTGACGGGTCTATTGGCGGAAAAACGTCGATTATAGAACGGAAATCAACGCCGCCGCCAATGGCCCGGCGTCAGGCGCCCGCAGGGGGGTTCTGTTCCAGGTAACGCTGTGCGTCCAGCGCGGCCATGCAGCCCGTGCCGGCGCTGGTGATCGCTTGGCGGTAGACATGGTCCTGCACGTCGCCTGCCGCGAAGATGCCGGGCACGCTGGTCATCGTGGCCAGGCCGTTGAGACCGGAGCGCGTGACGATGTAGCCGTCCTTCATCTCCAGCTGGCCCTTGAAGATGTCCGTGTTCGGCTGGTGGCCGATGGCGATGAAGCAGCCCTTGACGTCCAGATCCCGGGTGCTTTCGTCCACAGTGCTCTTGAGGCGCACGCCCGTGACACCAGTCTGATCGCCCAGAACTTCGTCCAGCGTTTGAAACAGATGTAACTCCATTTTTCCGGCGGCAACCTTCTCGTGGAGCTTGTCAATCAGGATGGCCTCGGCACGGAACTTGTCCCGGCGGTGGATCAGGTGCACCTTGTTGGCGATGTTCGACAGGTAGAGCGCCTCCTCGACCGCGGTGTTGCCGCCACCGACCACGCAGACGTCCTGGCCACGGTAGAAGAAGCCGTCGCAGGTGGCGCAGCCGCTGACGCCGCGGCCCATGAAGGCTTCTTCCGAGGGCAGGCCGATGTACTTGGCACTGGCGCCGGTGGCAATGACCAGCGCGTCACAGGTGTAAGTGCCGGAGTCACCTTTCAACTGGAATGGGCGCTGCGAGAAATCCACCTCGTTGATGTGGTCGTACACCATGGTGGTGTTGAAGCGCTCGGCGTGCTCCTGGAAGCGCTGCATCAGCTCCGGCCCCTGCACGCCCATCACGTCCGCCGGCCAGTTGTCGACTTCGGTGGTGGTCATGAGTTGCCCGCCTTGCGCCATGCCGGTGACCAGCGTCGGCTTCAGGTTGGCACGAGCGGCGTAGATGGCGGCCGTGTAGCCGGCGGGGCCGGATCCGAGGATGAGGACTTGGGCGTGCGTGGAGGTGCTGCTCATGGGTTCGGTGTCGGTTTCCGTGGGAGTGCGCGGTTTCATTTCCGGGTCACCGCGCTGTTCAACGGGGTGACGCTTCGGTTAGAGTCGCGACGCAATGGGCATGTCGTGAAATGTTGCAGTGCGAAGCTTAGCGGTTCTTGCCTGCATCGCGCCATGTCCCGCTTTCAATGACAACGATAGACACCAACAAGCAGGAGTAGCCCCATGGCCATGCTCTCAAACCTTGATCTGATTCGACGGGTTCCTCTTTTCTCGATGCTGACCGTGGAGCAGGCGCAGACGATCGCCGATGGCGTGGTCAAGCGCCGCTACCGCCGCGGCGAAATCATCGTCGAGCAAGGCCGCAAATCAGACGCCCTGTTCATCCTGCTGAGCGGCCGTGCCCGCGTCATCACCTCCGACACCCGGGGCCGCGAGGTGATCCTGGCCGTGCTGGAAGCGGGGGACTACCTCGGCGAGATGAGCCTGATCGACAACGAGCCGCATTCGGCCACCGTGCGCGCCGAAGTGCAGACGGATGTGCTGGTGCTGGGCCGCAACGAGTTCGCGACCTGCCTGCCGGACAACTCCAGCCTGTCCTACGCGATCCTGCGCGGCCTCGTCGCGCGCCTGCGCAATGCCGACCGCCAGATCGAGTCGCTGGCCCTGCTGGACGTCTACGGCCGCGTCGCCCGCGCGCTGCTGGACATGGCCGAGGACGACGAAGGTCGCCGCGTCATCCGCAGCAAGGTGTCGCGCCAGGATCTGGCCAAGGTCGTCGGCGCTTCGCGCGAGATGGTCAGCCGCGTGATGAAGGATCTGGAAGAGCGTGGCCTGATCGAGACGCAGGAAAACGGCTGGGTCGTGCTGACCGAGCGTCTGGCCACCCAGTAATCCCCCGCACAAGGCACCTCCGGGTGCCTCAGTTAAGGCAAAGCCGCCCCGCTTCATGGCGGCTTTGCCGTTTCTGCGGATGGCGGACAATGTCGGAATGACTTATCCGCTCGGTTCGCTGCGCAGTTCAGCTTCCGCCCAGACGTCTGCTATGCAGGCGCAGGCTTCCAACTCTCCCTCCGTCCCCCGCTGGCGCCTGCAGGTGGGCATCACGCTGGGCGGCACACTGCTGCTGCTGTGGATCCTTGCCATGGTCAGCCACCACCCGGGGGATGCCGCGTTTTCCACCTCCGGCGACGGGCAGCGCCTGCGCAACCATGCCGGTGTGATCGGGGCCTGGGCGTCCGACCTGTCCTTCGTGCTGTTCGGCCTGTCGGCGTGGTGGGGGCTGCTGTTCGGGGTGCGCTCCTGGCTGTCGATGGTGGCGCGCCTGCTGCGGGCTGATCTGGCGCCGGTGGATCCGGTCGGCCCGGTGCACTGGCGGCCGCAGTGGCTGGTCTGGGTCGGGCTGGTGTTGCTGCTGATGTCGAGCACGGCCCTGGAGTGGACCCGCCTGTACCAGTTCGAGGGTGCCGTGGCCGGGGCCCATGCCGGGGGTGTGCTGGGCGCCGTGCTCGGTCCGTCCAGCATGCGTCTGCTCGGTTTCGTCGGCAGTGGCGTGCTGTGGATCGTCGTGCTGCTGCTGGCGCTGGCGTGGTCGTTCCGGTTCTCGTGGCTGGGGCTGGCCGAGCGCATCGGCGGCTGGTTCGATGGCTGGCGCGAGCGTCGCCAGCTCAGCCGCAAGGAAGCCGAGGACAAGCGCATCGGTGCGCAGGCGCAGATGGAGCGCGAGCGTGAATCGATGACCGAGCCGGCGCCGCTGACCCCGCTGGAACCTGTCGCGCCGGCGCCGGCAGTCGGTCGCAAGAAGAAGGACAAGCCCGCTGCGCCGCCGAGCGTCGAGCCGGTGTTCGACTCGGAGACGATGCCTGCCGTGCTGCAGATGGCGCCCGCCGGCACGCGCGCGGCGCCGAGCTACGAGCCCGATTTTGTGGACACCGTGCCCGAGAGCCTGCCGCCGCTGGTGGCGCCGCCCTGGGACGAGGGCCTGCCGATGCCGCTGCCGAGCGCCCGCCCGGCCGCGATGGTGGCGACGACTTCCGCGCCTGCGCGCCCACCGGCCGCCATCCAGATGCCACTGCCGCTGCCGGTGGCGGTTCCGACGCTGATCGACGGTCCGGCCCACCTGCCGCAGGTCGGCCTGCTGGACCTGGCCACGCCCGCCACCGAAACCGCCACGCCCGAAGCGCTGGAAGCCACCAGCCGCCAGATCGAGCGCAAGCTCGCGGACTTCGGCGTCGAGGTGCAGGTCATCGCCGCCATGCCCGGCCCGGTGATCACGCGCTTCGAGATCGAGCCGGCCACCGGCGTCAAGGGCTCGCAGATCGTCAACCTGGCCAAGGACCTGGCACGTTCGCTGAGCCTCGTGTCGATCCGCGTGGTCGAGACCATCCCGGGCCGCAACTGCATGGCGCTCGAACTGCCCAACGCCAAGCGCCAGATCATCCGGCTGTCCGAGGTGCTGGGCGCGCCGATCTACACCAACGCCGCCTCGCTGCTGACGCTCGGATTGGGCAAGGACATCGTGGGCCAGCCGTTCGTGGCCGATCTGGGCAAGATGCCGCACTGTCTGGTGGCCGGCACGACCGGCTCCGGCAAGTCGGTGGGCATCAACAGCATGATCCTGTCGCTGCTCTACAAGGCCGATGCCAGCGACGTGCGCCTGATCCTGATCGACCCGAAGATGCTGGAAATGAGCGTCTACGAGGGCATTCCGCACCTGCTCGCGCCCGTGGTCACCGACATGAAGCAGGCGTCCAACGCGCTGAACTGGTGCGTGGCCGAGATGGAGCGGCGCTACAAGCTGCTCAGCAAGATGGGCGTGCGCAACCTCGCCGGCTACAACAAGAAGATCGACGACGCCACCGCCCGCGAGGAGCTGATCCCCAACCCCTTCAGCCTGACGCCCGAGGAGCCCGAGCCGCTGGGCCGCCTGCCGCACATCGTCGTCGTCATCGACGAGCTGGCCGACCTGATGATGGTCGTCGGCAAGAAGATCGAGGAACTCATCGCCCGGCTGGCGCAGAAGGCCCGTGCCGCCGGCATCCACCTGATCCTGGCGACGCAGCGGCCGTCGGTCGACGTCATCACCGGCCTCATCAAGGCCAACATCCCCACACGGCTGAGCTTCCAGGTTTCCAGCAAGATCGACAGCCGCACCATCCTCGACCAGATGGGCGCCGAAGCCTTGCTGGGGCAGGGTGACATGCTGTACCTGTCGCCGGGCTCGGGTGTGCCGATCCGGGTGCACGGCGCCTTCGTCAGCGATGACGAAGTGCACCGTGTCGTCGAGTACCTGAAGACGCAGGGCGAGCCGAACTACATCGAAGGCATCCTCGAAGGCGGCGTGCTCGATGGCGACGGTGGCAACGACACCAACGCCGAAGGCGGTGGCGGAGACGCGGAAGCCGACCCGATGTACGACCAGGCCGTGGCCGTCGTGCTGCAGAACCGCAAGGCCTCGATCTCGCTGGTGCAGCGCCATTTGCGCATCGGCTACAACCGCGCGGCCCGCTTGCTGGAACAAATGGAGCAATCCGGACTCGTATCCAGCATGTCCACCAACGGCAACCGCGACCTCCTCGTCCCGGCACGCAACAACGAATGATGCTGAACCTCCTGAAGTCCCGGATTTCTTCGCCCGTGTACGTGCGCGGCGCTGTGCTGGTGCTGGCGATGCTCAGCCCGGTGCTGGCCCGCGCCGACGCGGTCGAGGCGCTGCGCAGCTTCGTGCAGACGGTGCAGTCCGGCCGCTCGCCGTTCACGCAGGTCGTCACCGCGCCCGATGGCGCGAAGAAGAAGACGTCCAGCGGCGAGTTCGAGTTCCAGCGTCCCAACCGCTTCCGCTTCGATTACACCAAGCCCTACGAGCAGCAGATCGTGGCGGACGGCCAGAAGGTCTGGCTCTACGACGTCGATCTGAACCAGGTGACGGTGCGCGCCTTCGACCAGGTGCTCGGCTCGACCCCGGCGGCGCTGCTGGCCGGCGGCAACCTCGACCGCGACTTCACGCTCCAGGCCGATGCCGACGCCGGTGGCCTGCAGTGGGTGCAGGCCCAGCCCAAGGCCAAGGAAGGCCAGATCCGCCAGCTGCGGGTCGGCTTCCGCGGCAAGGAGCTGGCGGCGATCGAGCTGGTCGACGCCCTCGGCCAGCGCTCGCGGCTGGACTTCGGCCGCTTCGAGCCGAACGTGACGCTGGCCGCGACCCGCTTCAAGTTCACCGCGCCCACCGGTGCGGACGTGCTGCAGCAGTGAGCGCTCCGATCGGCGACCTGTTCGGCGATCTGCCGGAGTCCGATCCGGTTTCCGCCGCGACACCAGCGTCGGCGCTTGCCGCCGACGCCCCGCTCGCCGAGCGCCTGCGCCCGCGCCACATCGACGAGGTCATCGGCCAGCGCGACCTGCTCGGGCCGGGCAAGCCGGTGCGGGTGGCGTTCGAATCCGGGCGCCCGCATTCGATGATCCTGTGGGGTCCACCCGGTGTCGGCAAGACGACGCTGGCGCGGCTGATGGCCGATGCCTTCGACAGCCACTTCGTGCAGATCTCGGCCGTGCTCGGCGGCGTCAAGGACATCCGGGATGCGGTCGATCAGGCGAAGCTGGCGCAGTCGCGCGGGCGGCGCTGCATCGTCTTCGTCGACGAGGTGCACCGCTTCAACAAGGCGCAGCAGGACGCCTTCCTGCCGCACGTCGAGTCCGGCCTGTTCACCTTCATTGGTGCGACGACCGAGAACCCGTCCTTCGAGGTCAACTCCGCGCTGCTGTCGCGGGCGACGGTGCATGTGCTGCAGCCGCTGTCGGAGGACGACCTGCGCACGCTGCTGGCCACCGCCCGCGCCGAACTCCACGCCGCCGAGCCGACGCCCGAGGCCGCGCAGCGCCTGATCGCCTATGCGGACGGGGACGCACGCCGCCTGCTCAACACCTACGAGAACGTGGTGCGCATGGTGGGGCCGGACGCCGTGCTCGATGAAGCTGCGCTGGAGCGCAGCCTCGGCGCGCAGCTGCGCCGCTACGACAAGGGCGGCGAGCAGTTCTACGACACGATCTCCGCGCTGCACAAGTCCGTGCGCGGCAGCAGCCCGGATGCGGCGCTGTACTGGTTCGCGCGCATGGTCGATGGCGGAGTCGATCCGCGCTACATCGCCCGGCGGCTGATCCGCATGGCCAACGAGGACATCGGGCTGGCCGATCCGCGGGCGCTGCGGCTGGCGCTGGACGCCAGCGAGACCTACGAGCGGCTCGGCTCGCCGGAAGGGGAGCTGGCGCTGGCGCAGGCCGTCGTCTATCTGGCGGTGGCGCCCAAGTCGAACGCGGTCTACACGGCGTGGAAGGCGGCGCGGGCCTTCGTGCAGCAGGACGGCTCGCGGCCGGTTCCCCTGCACCTGCGCAACGCGCCGACGAAGCTGATGCAGAACCTCGACTACGGTCGGAATTATCGGTACGCCCACGACGAGGCGGACGGATATCCGTCCGGTGAGCAGTATTTCCCGGACGCCCACGACCCCGCACCGCGCTTCTATGCGCCGGTGGACCGCGGGCTGGAGATCCGCATCGGCGAGAAGCTCGCCCAATTGCGTCAACTCGACGAACAGGCGAAGAAAAACCGCTGAATCGCCGGTTCCATCCGGATATTCCGCGGTTTGCCTAGCGCAAACGCGCATCTTTTCCAGCCCGGTGCCCGCCTAGAATCCCTGTGCGGAATGCCGCGGCAGGAAGTCACGTCCTGTCCCGAACCCGAGCGGCCAGCGGGGGGGCTTCCCTGGCACGCACCTTGCGGTATTACCCGGCAGCGGTCACAGGAGAGCTTGGAATGGATACCTTCGTACAGCAGATCATCAACGGGCTGGTGCTCGGGAGCATGTATGCCCTCGTCGCACTCGGCTACACGATGGTCTACGGCATCATCAGCCTGATCAACTTCGCCCACGGCGAGGTACTCATGGTCGGCGCCATGGTCAGCTGGAGCGTCGCGATCGCGTTCCAGGAGGCGGGCTCGACCCTGCCGGGCTGGCTGATCATGTTCATCTCGGCGATCGCGGCGATCATCGTCTGCTCGCTGCTCAACTACGCGATCGAGAAGATCGCCTACCGCCCGCTGCGCAACGCGCCGCGCCTGGCCCCGCTGATCACCGCGATGGGCATGAGCCTGCTGCTGCAGACGCTGGCCATGATCATCTGGAAGCCGAATCCCAAGCCCTATCCGCAGCTGCTGCCGGTGGAGGTCTACAACCTCTGGGAAGACGGCCCCGTCATCACGCTGACGCAGATCCTGATCCTCGTCATCACGGCGGCGGTGCTCACCGGCCTGCTGTGGCTGGTGAACAAGACCAAGCTGGGCCGGGCCATGCGTGCCACGGCCGAGAATCCGCGGGTCGCCGGCCTGATGGGCGTGCGCCCGGACCACATCATCAGCACCACCTTCGTGATCGGCGCGGCGCTGGCCGCCATCGCCGGCATCATGTGGGCCGCCAATTACGGCACCCTGCAGCACAGCATGGGCTTCATGCCCGGTCTGAAGGCCTTCACGGCGGCGGTGTTCGGCGGCATCGGCAACCTGACCGGCGCGATGGTCGGCGGCGTGCTGCTCGGCCTGATTGAAGCCATCGGCGCGGGCTACCTCGGCGATCTCACGGGCGGTGTCTTCGGCAGCCAGTACGTCGAGATCTTCGCCTTCCTCGTCCTGATCCTGGTGCTCACCATGCGACCGTCCGGCCTGATGGGCGAACGCGTGGCCGACCGCGCCTGAGGAGACCCACCACATGACTTCCATGGACAAGACCAAACAATGGATCGTGTTCGGACTGGCCGCAGCGCTGCTGCTGGCGCTGCCGCTGTTCGCGGCGCAGTTCGGACAGGGCTGGGTGCGCATCATGGCGCTGGCGCTGCTGTACGTGATGCTCGCCCTCGGCCTGAACATCGTCGTCGGCTTCGCCGGCCTGCTCGACCTGGGCTACGTCGCCTTCTACGCGGTGGGGGCCTACCTCTACGCGCTGCTGGCTTCGCCGCACCTCTCGGAGAATTTCGAGTGGATCCGCAACATGTTCCCCAACGGACTGCACATGCCCATCTGGGCCGTGGTGCCGGTGGCGGCGGCGGTGGCGGCCTTCTTCGGCGTGATGCTGGGCGCGCCGACCCTGAAGCTGCGCGGTGACTACCTGGCCATCGTGACGCTGGGCTTCGGGGAAATCATCCGGGTGTTCATGAACAACCTGGAGTACCCGGTCAACATCACCAACGGTCCGCGCGGCATCAGCCAGATCGACCCGATGAACTTCTTCGGCTTCAGCTTCGGCCAGCCGGTGGACCTGTTCGGCCACACCTTCCCGCCGGTGGTGCTGTACTACTACCTGTTCCTGGTGCTGGTGGTGCTGACGGTGATCGTCTGCCGCCGCCTGGAAGTCTCGCGCATCGGCCGCGCCTGGATGGCCATCCGCGAGGACGAGATCGCCGCCAAGGCGATGGGCCTGAACACCCGCAACCTCAAGCTGATGGCTTTCGGCATGGGCGCCACCTTCGGCGGCATCTCGGGCGCCATGTTCGCGGCCTTCCAGGGCTTCATCTCGCCGGAGTCGTTCACGCTGGCCGAGTCGGTGATGATCGTGGCGATGGTGGTGCTGGGTGGCATCGGGCACATCCCCGGCGTCATCCTCGGCGCGCTGCTGCTGTCGGCGCTGCCGGAAGTGTTGCGCTACGTCGCTGGTGACGTGCAGTCCATGACCGGCGGACGGCTGGACGCCGCCATCCTGCGCCAGCTGCTGATCGCGCTGGCGATGATCACGATCATGCTGGTGCGCCAGCGCGGTCTGTGGCCTGCGCCCGAGCATGGCAAGGCCGCTCCGGCGATCAAGTGAAGCGAACAGGAGCCATCACCCCATGAGCAAGAACACTTCGGACATCGTCCTGGAAGTCAAGGGCGTCTCCAAGCGCTTCGGCGGTCTGCAGGCCCTCTCGGACGTCGGCATCACCATCCACAAGGGCCAGGTCTACGGCCTGATCGGCCCGAACGGCGCCGGCAAGACGACCTTCTTCAACGTCATCACCGGCCTCTACACCCCGGACGGCGGCACGTTCAACCTCGGCGGCGCCCCCTACACGCCGACGGCGGTGCATGAAGTGGCCGCGGCCGGCATCGCCCGCACCTTCCAGAACATCCGGCTCTTCCCCGAGATGACCGCGCTGGAGAACGTGATGGTGGGCCGGCATGTGCGCTCGCATTCCGGGCTGATCGGCGCCATCTTCCGCACCCCGGCGTTCAAGGCCGAGGAAGCGGCGATCGCCAAGCGTGCGCAGGAACTGCTCGACTACGTCGGCATCGGCAAGTTCGCCGAGTACAAGGCGCGCACGCTGTCCTACGGCGACCAGCGCCGGCTGGAGATCGCCCGCGCCCTGGCCACCGACCCCAAGCTGATCGCGCTGGACGAGCCGGCGGCCGGCATGAACGCCACCGAGAAGGTGGTGCTGCGCGAGCTGATCGACCAGATCCGCAAGGACGGCCGCACCATCCTGATCATCGAACACGACGTGAAGCTGGTGATGGGCCTGTGCGACCGGCTGACCGTGCTCGACTACGGCAAGCAGATTGCCGAGGGCACGCCGGCCGAGGTGCAGAAGAACGAGAAGGTGATCGAGGCCTACCTGGGCAGCGGTCACAAGGCCCACTGAACGCAGCAGGACATCCGATCACATGGCAACCGCAACGAACCTCAAGACCGGCGGCAGCGGCCAGGTCCTGCTGAGCATCGAGAACCTGAAGGTCGCCTACGGCGGCATCCAGGCCGTCAAGGGCGTGACCTTCGAGGTCCGCGAGGGCGAACTCGTCAGCCTGATCGGCGCCAACGGTGCCGGCAAGACCACCTCGCTGAAGGCCGTCACCGGCATCCAGCCGATCGCCTCCGGCGACGTGAAGTACCTGGGCAAGAGCCTGAAAGGGCAGGGCTCCTGGGACCTGGCCAAGCAGGGGCTGGTGATGATCCCGGAAGGTCGCGGCACCTTCACGCGCATGACCATCACCGAGAACCTGCAGATGGGCGCCTACACGCGCAATGACACAGCCGAGATCGGCGTGAACATCGAGAAGGTGTTCAGCATCTTCCCGCGCCTGAAGGAGCGCCGTGACCAGCTCGCCGGCACGATGTCCGGCGGCGAGCAGCAGATGCTGGCGATGGGCCGCGCGCTGATGGCCCGCCCCAAGGTGCTGCTGCTGGACGAGCCGTCGATGGGCCTGTCGCCGATCATGGTCGACAAGATCTTCGAGGTCGTCGGCGACATCCACAAGCAGGGCGTCACCATGCTGCTGGTCGAGCAGAACGCCAGCCGCGCGCTGGCGGTGGCCGACCGGGGCTACGTGATGGAGTCCGGGCTGATCACGATGACCGGGCAGGGCCAGCAGCTGCTGGCGGATCCGAAGGTGCGGGCGGCCTACCTCGGGGAGTAACCTGCGCGGCGGCCCATGGCGCAGTGGGCGGGCGGGATCATGGGATGATCCCCGGCTCGAATTGAACAACTGCCGAAATCGGCTGCTTCCATGTCCCGTCCTGCTTCCTTTTCCTGGCGCCCGTCCGCGCTGTTGACGGCCGTCTGTCTGACGGCGCTGCTGGCCGATGGCGCCCAAGCCCGTGCCCAGGTGGCCGCCCCGACCGGCTACACCGCCTTCGCGCCGCGGGCTTCCTACGCGCTGTGTTTCGTGCCCGACGGTGCCTCCTGCCAAGCGCTGCTGATCGACACCATCAACGCCACCCAGCGCAGCCTGCGCGTCCAGGCCTATTACTTCACCAGCACGCCGATCGCCCAGGCGGTCAAGCAGGCCAAGGACCGTGGCGTCGACGTGCAGGTCATCGTCGACCAGAGCCAGGCTGGTGAGAAGTACACCAGCGCCACCTACCTCAAGAACGCCGGCATCCCGGTCGTGGTCGATACCAAGCCCGCCATCGCGCACAACAAGGTGATGATCTTCGACGACCGTGCGGTCTTCACCGGCTCGTTCAACTTCACCAAGTCGGCGCAGGAGCGCAATGCGGAGAATGGCGTTCTCATCCGGGACGACCCTGCATTGGTCAAGGCGTATGCCGATAACTGGCTCACGCGGTTCAAGCAGTCCACCCCGTATTGATCCGGCCCGGGCAGTTCTCCGGGCCGGTGGCTGATTCAGAGATTGCCGACATGCGCATCATCCACAACCCGGACCACCGCCTGCACACGGCCCAGCACGAGATGTACCGCGGCCGTCTGGTCCCCTGCCACGAAACGCCCGACCGGCTCGACCACGTGCTCGCGGCCCTGCAGCAGCGACCGGTCGGCCCGCTGTGCACGCCGGAGGAGGTGCCCGATGCGGCGCTGGCCGCCATCCACAGCCCGGCCTATCTGGCCTTCCTGGCCGGTGCCTGGGACGCCTGGGTGGCGCTCGACCCGGCCAACGCTGCGTTCGACATCCTGCCGTCGGTGTGGCCGGGACGCGGGTTCCGGCACGACGTGGTGCCGCGCAACTTCGCCGCACAGCTGGGCCTGTACGCCTTCGACGCCGGTAGCCCGATGGTGGCCGGCACGTGGGCAGCGGTCCGGGCTGGCGCAGCCTGTGCGGTCACGGCCGCGCGGGCGGTGACCGGGGGCGAGCGCAGCGCGATGGCGCTCACCCGCCCGCCCGGCCACCACGCCGGCCCGGACTTCTTCGGCGGCTACTGCTTCCTCAACAACGCCGCCCTCGCGGCGCAGACACTGCGCGACGGCGGCGCGGCGCGGGTCGCGGTGCTGGATGTCGACTACCACCACGGCAATGGCACGCAGACGATCTTCGAGCAGCGCGCCGACGTGCTGACCGTGTCGCTCCATGGCGACCCGATGACCGAGTACCCGTTTTTCCTCGGCCACGCCGATGAGCGCGGACAGGGCGCAGGGCAGGGCTTCAACCTGAACCTGCCGCTGCCCCGCGGCACCTCGGCCGACACCTGGTTCGCCACGCTCGACCACGCGCTGCAGGCCGTCGAGCGCTTCCGGCCCGACGCGCTGGTGGTTCCGCTTGGCGTCGACACCTTCGAGGGCGATCCCATTTCCGGCTTCCACCTGCGCAGCAGCGACTACCTGCGGCTGGGCGAGCGGCTGGCGCGCCTCGGGCTGCCGACGGTCTTCACGATGGAGGGCGGCTACGCCGTCGCCGACGTCGGCATCAACGTCGTGAACGTCCTGCAGGGCTTCGAGGAACGCACGCCGTGAGCCTGCGTGCCCGCATCCTGTGGCTGGTGCTGGTGGCCTCGCTGCTGCCGGTGCTGGCGATGCTGTGGGTGCTGCTGGACAACCGGGCCGCCACGCTGGAGCAGGTCCGCGGCCAGCTGACCGCGCGCACCGGGGTCCTGGCCGGTGATCTGGACGACAAGATCAGCGGCACCGCGCAGCTGCTGTTCGGGCTGGCGCAGGTGCCCATGCTGGGCAGCGACGATATCCCCGCCTGCTCCACCTTCCTGGCCGACGTGCTGCGTGAACATCCGCAGTACACCGGCCTGCTGACCATCCAGCCGGACGGCCAGTTGCACTGCGACTCGCTGCGCAGCGGCCGCCAGCTCGACCTCAGGGACCGCGGCTATTTCCGGCGCGCGCTGACCTCGCCGCGCCATGTGGTCGAGCCGGTGATCGGGCGGCTCACCGGCAAGGCGGTGCTGCAGATCGCCTACCCGGTGCGCGATGCCCGGGGGGCGCTGCGCTTCATCCTGCTCGCGTCGCTCAATCTGGACGCACACGGACAGGCGGTGGCCACGACGCTGCCCTACCGCCAGATGAATGTCCAGATCTGGAACGACGACGCCTCGCTGGTGATGGACTACCCCGGGCCGGGGGCCTCGCGGGTGCCGGTCGACGGCGAGGTCAAGCACTTCGTGCTGTCCGAGGCGTCCGGCCAGCCGGCGGCGACGCTGGGGGCGGGCCACCAGGCGCGCATCTGGGCCAGTGCGCCGCTGCCGCGCACGCGCGATGCCGGGCTGCGGGTGGTGCTCAGCGTGCCCGAGGCCGATCTCCATGACCAGGCGGATGCCCAGTTCCGGCGCGCGATGACCGGCATGCTGCTGATGTCGGGGCTGGTGTTCTTCGGGGCGGCCGGTCTCGGGGAATACGCGGTGCGGCGCCAGACCGCGCGCCTGATGGTGGGCATCTCGCGGCTGGACGCAGGCCGCTTCGACGAGCCGATCGGCCAGCCCTATCCGCGTGGCGAGCTGGGCGAGGTGATGGTCGCACTGGACCGCATGGCCGGCTCGCTCTCGCAGCAACGTGATGTCATCCAGCGCAACACGGAAGCGCTGGAGCGCCAGGCCAGCCATGACGCCCTCACCGGTCTGGCCAATCGCCACCTGCTGACCGACCGGCTCGAACAGGCGCTGATCTACGCCCGCCGCGCCCAGCGCGTGACGGGTGTGCTCGTGCTCGATCTGGACCGGTTCAAGACCGTCAATGACAGCCTCGGCCACAGCCACGGCGATCTGCTGCTGCAGACCGTCGCGCAGCGGCTGAACGACTGCGTCCGCCAGGGTGACACGGTGGCGCGCCTGGGCGGCGACGAGTTCGTGCTGGTGCTGTCCGACATGGCCGATGTCGGCGACATCGTCCCGGTGGCGCAGAAGATCCTGCACGCGCTGTCCCAGACCGTCCGGGTCGGCGGGCAGGACCTCGCGGTCAGCACCAGCCTGGGCATCAGCGTCTTCCCACGCGACGGCGCGTCGGCCGACGTGCTGCTGCGCCATGCGGACACGGCGATGTACCGATCCAAGGCCCGCGGCGGCAATGCGATGGCGTTCTTCACGCCGGAGATGAACCAGGAAACGGTCGAGCGCCTGCGGGTGGAGGCCGGCCTGCGGCGCGCGCTCGAGCAGGGCGAACTGCGCCTGCACTTCCAGCCGATCATCGACGCCGGCACCGGGCGGGTGCTCTCCGCCGAGGCGCTGCTGCGCTGGCAGGATCCGGAGCTGGGGCTGGTTTCTCCGCTGAGCTTCATCCCGATCGCCGAGGAGACCGGCCTCATCGTGCCGATCGGCGACTGGGTGCTGCGCGAGGCCTGCGCCCGGGCACGCGCCTGGCAGCTGGCCGGTCTGGGTGATGTGCCGGTCGCGGTCAACCTGTCGGCGCGCCAGTTCAGCAGCCCCGGGCTGGATGCCTCGGTCGCCGCGGCGCTGGCCGCCACCGGCTGTCCGGCCACGCTGCTGCAACTGGAAATCACCGAAAGCATGGTGATGACCCAGCCCGAGCAGGCGTTGGCGACCATGCAGCGCCTGAAGGCGATGGGCGTGCAGCTCTCGATCGACGACTTCGGCACCGGCTACTCGTCGCTCAGCCACCTCAAGCGCTTCCCGGTGAACAAGCTCAAGATCGACCGCTCCTTCGTGCAGGACATCGAGACCGATCCCAACGACGCCGCCATCGTCGATGCCATTCTCGTGCTGGCCAAGAAACTCGGCCTGCGCACGGTCGCCGAAGGCGTGGAGACCGAGGGGCAGGTGGCCTTTCTGGCGGCGCTGGGCTGTGACGAGTACCAGGGCTACCTGTTCGGCCGGCCCTGCGCGCCCGAGCAGTTCGAACAGCGGCTGCGAACAGCGGCTGGTCAGCATGACGCGGTAGGCTTCAGGGGTTTGCACACCAGCTGATTGATCCGGGAGTTCGCACCATGACCACCATCCACTGTCTGGCCCGATGGGGTGTTTCCTCTGCACTGGCTGCGCTGGTGTTGTCCACGGCCGGCTGCGGCGGCAGCGCCGGGGCGGCCGGTGACACCGGCTTCGGCGGCGGGACAGGCTCCGCATTCACCACGGCCGCCCAGCCGCTCTACACCGCCGTCCCCGACACCTCCATCTGCCGCGCCGGCACGCTGACCGCCGCGGAAAAATCAGGCGCGCTCGCCACGGTCAACGCCATCCGCGCCGCCCACGGCCTGGCCGCCGTCGCCTATGAAGCCGCGGGCGACGCCGAGGTGATGCAGATCTCGCTGATGTCCGTCGCCAACAGCGCGCTCAGCCATGCGCCGCCGAGCAACTGGAACTGCTACAGCGCCGCTGGCCAGCAGGGCGCGACCAGCAGCAACCTGTACCTGGGCGGCCCGAGTGCCTTCCTGACGCTGGCGTCCTCCGCGTCGATCCTGGGTGGCTGGCTGGCCGACGTCGGCAGCGAGGCCACGCTCGGCCACCGCCGCTGGATGCTCGATCCCTTCCTGAAGCAGATCGCCTTCGGCCGTGTCGACGCCGAATCCGCCAGCGGCGTGCGCACCACGGCCGCCGCACTCAAGGTCATCTACGCCGCCGACGACGCCGGCCCGGTCACGCCCGACTACGTGGCCTACCCGGTCGGCAACTACAAGAAGGCGTATTTCCAGGGCAACCCCATCCTGTCGTTCACCGCCATCGCCGACAAGTCGAGCCGCACGGCCAACGGCATCGCCAAGGTCGATTTCGGCGCCGCGACGGTGTCGGTGGTGCCGCGTGGTGGCGCGGCGCTGGCGGTCAGCAGCGTGTCGCCCGACTACGTGGGCTACGGCGTGCCGAACGTCCTGCGCTTTCGCGCCACGGGCATCACCGCCGGGGTGTTCCACGACGTGACGGTGGCGAATGTGCGGGTGAACGGCGTGCTGCGCAGTTACAGCTACACCTTCCGGCTGGTGGATTGAGCCGAGCCGAACCGAGCTTCGACGCTACCTTGTCCACCATCCCTGTGGATAAACCTGTGGGGAAGGGGTGGCGAAGCGTCGCAAGTCCTTGTCGGGCAACGGTTTATGTTGGATTGCACGGTTTTGAGGCACTGTGGTGGACCTCAAAGCTGGACCACGGTGACGAGTGTCTGCAGCAAGAAGTCTTGCGGAAATGACGCCAGCCCTTGAGCGTCGCGCATGTGCCAGACCGAGGCGCAGTGTCACCGGCTGACCGGGCGGCGTGTCGGGGATGGGGATGCGGTCCACCGGACAGCGCAGGTGGGCGTCCAGCACCGCTTCAAGCAGGTCAACGCCTTGACCGTGGCCCCGGCCTTCACCGTTCATATCCGCAAGAAGCTGGCGCTCGATCAGCGCGAGGCCGCTGGCTGCCATCTTCGGCGGCGGCGTCAATGCCTTCTCGCGCTACGAAACCGGCAAGACCCGCCCGCCGCTGGCCTTGGTGAAGCTGCTGAAGCTGCTGGACCGGCACCCGGAGTTGATGGACGAGGTGCGGTCGGCGTAGATAAGCTTGCGTCCGCTCGCACCCAGGCTGCTACGCCTATTGATTTATCCCTTTTAATGTATATTTAATCCAATGTCTGCCCATGAAAAACCGCTCGAATGGATCGCGAGCAGCCACAAGGATCTGATGGCGTTGCCCGAGGATGTGCGGCGGTTTTTCGGCTTTGCTCTGTCCCTGGCGCAAGCGGGTGACCAGCATGACGCAGCCAAGGTGCTGAAGGGCTTCGGCGGTGCTGGTGTGCTCGAAGTCGTGGAAGACGATGCAGGCGGGACGTACCGCGCCGTGTATACCGTCAAGTTCGATGAAGCCGTGTTTGTTCTGCACTGTTTTCAGAAGAAGAGCAAACGCGGCATCGCTACCCCGAAGGCCGACACGGACATCATTCACGCGCGACTCAAGGTCGCCGAAGCCCGAGCCAAGGAGCTGAAAAATGCAAAATCAAACCATTGATGGTGTCGAGGTCATGCGCAGTTCCGGCAACGTGTTCGCCGACCTCGGCTTGCACGACGCCGAGAAGCTCAAGATCAAGGCGGGCCTCGTGATCGAGATCCGCAAGGCGATGCGGCTGCAGGGCCTGACCCAGCAAGAGGCGGCCAAGCGCATGGGCATCACGCAGCCCAAGGTGTCGGACATGATGCGCGGCGACTTCTCGAACCTGTCCGAGCGCAAGTTGATGGACTGCTTGAACCGACTGGGCTACGACATCGAGATCAAGGTCCGACCAGCGGCTCAGCCAGTCGGACACTTGGTGTTGGCCGTGGGTTGAAGGCTCAACCCGTGTTGCGCAACCCCGCCGCCACCCCGTTGATCGAGATGTGAATCCCCCGCTGCAACCGCTCCAGCGTCGCGTCACCCGCCGTCTTCGCATCCGCCGGCCGCTGCCGGTAGCGGCGCATCAGCTCGACCTGCAGGTGGTTCAGCGGGTCGAGATACGGGAAGCGGTGCTCGATCGAGCGGGCCAGCGTCGGGTTGGTCGCCAGGCGCTGGGTGTCGCCGGTGATCAGGTTCAGCGCGTCATTCGTGCGCTGCCACTCGGCTTCGATCGCGGCGAAGATCCGCTTGCCCAGCTTCTTGTCCTCGACCAGATCGAGGTAACGCGCCGCGATGCGCAGGTCGGTCTTGGCCAGCACCATGTCCAGGTTCGACAGCAGTGTGCGGAAGAATGGCCAGTCCTTGCACATCTTCTGCAGCAGCGCGAGCCGCTCGGCGCGCTGCTGGTCGGTCTTGCCGTTGGCCAGGTAGCTCTCCACCGCCGAGCCGAAGCCGCACCAGCCTGGCAGCGCCACGCGGCACTGACCCCACGAGAAGCCCCAGGGGATCGCGCGCAGGTCCTCGATCGCGCGCGTGGCCTTGCGTGAGGCCGGGCGCGAGCCGATGTTCAACTCGGCGATCTCGCGGATCGGCGTGGCGCTGAAGAAGTAGTCGGTGAAACCGGGGGTCTCGTAGACCAGCGCGCGGTAAGCCGACATGCTGGCCAGCGAGATCTCCGCCGCTGCGTCGAGGAAGCTGCGCGGCGCGCTCTTCGTCGGGTGCAGCAGCGTGGCCTCCAGCGTGGCGGCGACCAGCGTCTCCAGGTTGCGCAGACCGATCTCCGGGTGTGCGTACTTGGAGGCGATGACCTCGCCCTGCTCGGTCAGGCGGATCTGGCCGTTCACGGTGCCCGGAGGCTGCGCCAGGATGGCCTGGTAGCTCGGGCCGCCGCCGCGTCCCACCGTGCCGCCACGGCCGTGGAACAGGCGCAGCGTGATGCCGTGGCTGCTGCCCAGCGCGTCGAACAGCTCGACCAGCGCGAGTTCCGCCGCGTACAGCTCCCAGTTGCTGGTGAAGAAACCGCCGTCCTTGTTGCTGTCGGAGTAGCCGAGCATGATGTCCTGCTCCGCGCCCGAGCGCTGCACCAGATCGGCGACACCGGGCAGCGCGTAGAACTGCTGCATGATCGGCGCGGCGTTGCGCAGGTCGCCGATGGTCTCGAACAGGGGCACGACGATCAGGTCGTTGCGCGCAGCGCCGCTGTCCAGCGTGCCGCGCAGCAGGCCGACTTCCTTCTGCAGCACCAGCACTTCGAGCAGGTCGCTGACGTCCTCGGTGTGGCTGATGATGTAGTGGCGCAGCGCGTGGCGGCCGTAGCGGGCCAGCATGGTGCGGGCCGTCTCGAAGATCGCCAGCTCGCTGCGGGCGTGGTCGGAGTACTCGGCGCCGATCACGCGCAGCGAACGCGCGTCGTTCAGCACGCGCATCAGCAGCTCGCGCCGGCTGGCCTCGTCCAGCGCGCTGTAGTCGGCCTCGATGCGCGCGGTGCGCAGCAGCTCGGCGACCACTTCCTCGTGCTTGTCCGAACTCTGGCGCAGGTCGACCGTGGCCAAGTGGAAGCCGAACACCTCGACTGCGCGCATCAGCGGCGCCAGCCGCGGGGCGATCAGGGCCTGGGCGTGGTGGTGCTTCAGCGAGGCCTCGATCACCTTCAGGTCGGCCAGAAACTCGTCCGACGACGCATACGGGTTCTGCGGCGCGACGGCGTGGCGCAGCGCCTCGGTGCCGGTCAGCGCTTGCAGCGTGGCGGCCAGCCGGGCGTAGACGCCGATCAGGGCGCGGCGATAGGGCTCGTCCTCGCGGTGGGCATTCTGGTCGGGCGAGCGGGCGGCGAGCGCGGCCATCTCGGGCGTGATCGGCGCCAGCAGCAGCGACATCGACAGCTCGGCGCCCAGTTCGTGCGCCTCGGTCAGGTAGTGGCGCAGCGCGGTCTCGCTCTGGCGCGACAGGGCGAGCTGCAGCGTCTCGGCGGTGACGAAGGGGTTACCGTCGCGGTCGCCGCCGATCCAGTTGCCCATGCGGAAGAAGTTGGCGATCGGCCGTCCCGGCAGCGCGTTCTCGACCTCGCGGTACATCTTCGGGATCTGGCGCAGGAAGGTGCTGCGGTAGTAGGACAGCGCGTTCTCGATCTCGTCCGAGACGGTGAGCTTGGTGTAGCGCAGCATCCGCGTCTGCCAGAGCTGCGTCACGCGGGCGGTCAGCATGGTCTCGTTGTCGCTGCGCTCGCGGGCGGTGTGCAGGCCGTCGCGCTCGCCGATCAGCTCGGCCACGGCGCGCTCGGCGTCGAGGATGGACTTGCGCTGCACCTCGGTCGGGTGCGCGGTCAGCACGGGCGAGATGTGCGCGTGGTCCAGCGTGCGGGCGATGTCGTCGGCGCGGATGTCGGCATCGGCCAGGCGCTCGAAGGTCATCGCCAGCGAGCCTTCCTGCAGGTGGCCCTGGCGCTCGTGCACGTCGCGGCGGCGCACATGGTGGCGGTCCTCGGCGATGTTGGCCAGGTGCGAGAAGTAGCTGAAGGCGCGGATGACGCTGACGGTCTGGTCCACCGAGAGGTTCTTCAGCAGGCGGTCGAGCGCCTTGCCGGCGGTCGCATCCTGCTTCAGGCGGTAGGCGACGGAGAGCTGGCGGATCTTCTCGACCAGCTCGTAGGCGGCCTTGCCTTCCTGTTCGCGGATCACGTCGCCGAGGATGCGCCCGAGCAGGCGGATGTCCTCGACGAGCGGGCGGTTCTTCTCGGCCGCGTCGGCCGGGGAGCCGGTCTCGACCACGGTGTCTGGAGCGGCAACGGAGCCGGACGAGCGGGAACGGGCGGCGCGTGGCATTGAAACCTCGATGTCAAAAGATTGGTAATCTGGTTACGCGACAAATTTTAGCATCGCGTATTTTGGACGTATGACGAATTCAGCAAGTTCGGGGCCAGCGCCGATGCGGGAGAATGTCGGGATGCATACACCGCCGCTCTCCTGCACCATCGCCACCCGAGAAAGCCGCCTGGCCCTGTGGCAAGCCGAACACGTCCAGACGCTGCTGCGCGAACGTTTCGGCTGGACCGTCGACCTGCTGGGCATGACGACCCGCGGCGACCAGATCCTCGACCGTGCGCTGTCCAAGGTGGGCGGCAAGGGCCTGTTCGTCAAGGAACTCGAAGTTGCGCTGGAAGAGGGCCGCGCGCACCTGGCCGTGCATTCGCTCAAGGACGTGCCGATGGAGCTGCCCGCCGGTTTCACGCTGTGCACCGTTCTGGAGCGTGAAGACCCGCGCGATGCCTGGGTGTCGAACCACTTCGAGTCCGTGCAGGTGCTGCCGCTGGGCGCGAAGGTCGGCACGTCGAGCCTGCGCCGCGTGGTGCAGCTCAAGGCGGTGCGGCCGGATCTGGACGTGCAGCCGCTGCGGGGCAACCTCGACACCCGCCTGCGCAAGCTGGATGAGGGCCAGTACGACGGCATCGTGCTCGCGGCGGCGGGGCTGAAGCGGCTTGGGCTGGCATCGCGCATCCGGGCGGTGATCGACCCGGCCGTGATGCTGCCGGCGGCGGGGCAGGGCGCGCTCGGCATCGAGGTGCGCACCGAGAATGTGGCGCTGCGCGAGGCGCTGGCGACCCTGATCGACACGCCGACTTGGCTGGCGGTGCACGCGGAGCGGGCCGTGTCGCGCGCGCTGGGCGGCAGTTGCAGCATGCCGCTGGCCGCGCACGTGACCTGGCGTGGCGCGACGATGGTGCTGGAAGCCCGCCTTGGACACCCGACCGATGCCGCGCAGCCGCTGCTGATGGCGCAGGTTGACGGCCCCGTGACCGACGTGGCCGGTGCCGAGGCGCTGGGCCTGTCGGTCGCGCATCTCCTGCGCGATGGTGGCGGGATGGCCTATCTGGCCGCAGCCGAAGCGCTGGCGGCGGCCTGACCCGATGCGCGTCACGGTGGTCGTGACCCGGCCGCAGCCACAGGCGGACGACTGGGTCGCGCGCCTGCAGGCACTGGGTCAGGCGGCCTGCGCCTTGCCGCTGATGCGCATCGAACGGGCGGCTGCCTTCGACGCGGACGTAGCGCGCCGCTGGGCGGAACTGGCCCGGCACCGGCTGGTGATGTTCGTCAGCCCGAACGCGGTGCTGGCCTTCTTCGCGGCGCGGCCAGCCGGTCTGCGTTGGCCGGACGCGACACTGGCGGGCGCCACCGGGCCGGGCACCGTGGCGGCGCTCCGCTCGCAGGGCGTGGACGTGGCCTGCATCGTGTCGCCACCGATGGACGCCGCGACCTTCGACGCCGAATCGCTCTGGACCCATGCGCTGGTGCAGCGCGACTGGGCCGGGCAATCGGTGCTCGTCGTGCGGGGTGAAGACGGTCGGGACTGGCTGGCCGACACGCTGGCCCGCGCCGGGGCGTCGGTCTCGTGTCTGGCGGCCTATCGGCGCGGACCGCCCGTGTGGCCGGGCGTGCTGGCCGACACGCTGGCCAAGGTGGCGGCACAGCCGGCGCGGCACGTCTGGCTGTTCAGCAGCTCGCAGTGCATCGCCCACCTGCTCGCGCCGGATGCGCCGTCGGCGGATGCGGCCTTGCGCGCAGCCGTGCTGGCCATGCCGGTGCTGGCCACGCATCCGCGCATCGCCGAGACGGCGCGGCTGGGCGGCTTTCAGCGGGTGGTGCCGGTGACGCCGGATCCGGCTGCGGTGGTCCGGGCGGTCGCGTCCTGGGACGATGGAAAGTGTCCGCAGTTGTGATGCGTTGCACGGCCGTCATGCCCCGTCGATACAATCAGCGCAGCGGGATGAACACTTCGGACCCGCACTGCCTGTGAACGATCAAACACTACCTCCCACCGGCCCTCCCGCCAGCGCCGACGCTTCTGCTCCGACCCCGGAGGTTCCGGTCGTGGTACCTCCTCCGGTCGCACCGCCGCCTGCCGCGGCCGTGCCGATGATCGTGCACGCTGCGCCGGCCCATGTCGCCCTGCCGTCGTGGGTCATGCCCGTCGGTCTGGTGTTGGCGCTCGTGGCGGGTGGCAGCCTCTGGATGGGCTGGGAAACGCAGCAGCGGGTGCACGCGCTGGAGATGGAACTCGTCAAGCGCCAGCAGGGCAGCAGCGAGCAGGCCTCCGAGGCGCGTGTGCTGGCCAAGCAGGCCGAAGACGTTGCCCGCGACGCCGCAGCCAAGGTGGCCCTGATGGACGCACGCGTGTCCGAGGTGTCCCTGCAGCGCGACCAGCTCGACGACCTGATCCTGTCCATGTCCCGCTCGCGCGACGAGAACGCGGTGTCGGACATCGACGCCTCGATCCGCGTCGCGGTGCAGCAAAGCTCCATCACCGGCAGCGCCGAGCCGCTGATGGCCGCACTGCGCAACGCCGACGATCGCCTGGCCCGCATCAGCCAGCCCCGGCTGGAGCCGCTGCGCCGCGCCATCGCCCGCGATCTGGACCGCGTGCGCGCGGTGGCGGTGCCCGACATCGGCTCGCTGCTGATCAAGCTCGACGAGGTTGTCCGCCTGGCGGACGAGTTGCCGCTGGTCTCGCAGTCTGCGACCACGGCGCGTGCGGTGGTGTCCGCCCAGCGCGCGCAGGCCCAACAGACGGCGGCGTCCGCGCCGCAGCGTGCCGACCTGCCGGTGTGGCGTCAATGGCTCATGGACTGGGAGCGGCCGGTGCGGCTGGTCTGGGACGAGGTCAGCAGCCTGCTGCGCGTGACCCGCATCGACCGGCCCGAGGCCATGCTGCTGGCGCCCGAGCAGGGCGTGTTCCTGCGCGAGAACCTCAAGCTGCGCCTGCTGAACGCGCGCCTGTCGCTGCTGTCGCGGCAGCCCGAATCCGCGACGGTCGACCTGCAGAGCGCGCAGCGCTCGCTGCAGACCTACTTCGACGGAACCGCCCGCCGGACCCAGATCGCCACGGATCTGCTGCGCACAGTCACCTCACAGAGCCGCCTGGTGGGCATCCCCCGGCCCGACGAATCCCTCGCTGCCACCGCTGCCGCCGTGGCAGGTCGCTGAAGGGGGCCGGTCATGCGTCAAGTGGTCTGGTTGCTGCTGCTTTTTGCCGTCGCCGTGCTGGCGGCGAGCACGCTCGGGGCGAACGACGGTCTCGTGTCCATCTACTGGACGCCGTGGCGGGTGGACGTGTCGATCAATGTCTTCGTGCTGGTGATGCTGATGCTTGGCGGCGCGGGCTATGTCGTGATCGGCGCGGTGTCGAGTCTGGTCGGCCTGCCCGAGCGGGCCAAGGCCTGGCGCACCCGCCAGCGCGAACACGCTGCGCAGAAGGCGCTGCGCGAGTCCTTCTCGCTACTCTTCGCCGGCCGCTACGGCCGTGCGCACAAGGCGGCGCAGCAGGCGCTGGAGATCCAGGCGCAGTCCTCGGACCTGCGCATCGAGCCGGATTTTGCCGTGCTGGCGCATCTGGTCGCGGCCAACAGCCTGCACCGCCTGCAGGACCAGCCGCGCCGCAACGAGGAACTGGCCAAGGCGCAGGCGCTCATCGCCAACCTGCCGGGCGGCTCGGCGGTGGGCGAGGGCGCACGGCTGCTGGCGGCGGAATGGGCCGTGGACGACCGGGATGCCGACCGTGCGCTGGACCAGCTCGCGCTGCTGCCGGCGGGCGTGGCCCGGCGCACCCATGCGCTGCGGCTCAAGCTGCAGGCCTCGCGGCTGGCCCGTCAGCCGCTGGAAGCGCTCAAGACGGCGCGCCTGCTGGCCAAGCACCAGGGCTTCACGCCGGTGGCGGCGCAGGGGCTGTTGCGCTCGCTGGCCGTCGAGGCGCTGGACACCGCGCGCGACGCCGACCAGCTCCGCCGCACCTGGCTGCAACTCGACAGCGCCGATCGCCGCGATCCCTATGTGACCGCCCGGGCGGCCCGCCGTGCCGGTGCGCTGGACGCCCTGTCCGACGCCCGCGGCTGGCTGCGCCCGCACTGGGAGAATCTGTCGCAACTCGGCGAGCGCGAGCGCTCCGATGTGCTGGATGCCTTCGCCGAGGTGCTGCCGGGTCTGCCGCCGGACTGGCTGCCGCTGCTCGAATCCAGTGTCGAGTCGCTGCCGCAGGATCCGCAACTGGCCTTTGTGGTCGGGCGCGCGATGGCCGAGCGCCAGCTCTGGGGGCGCGCACACCGCCTGCTCGAATCGGCCGCCCAATCGCCCCACGCCGATGGCGTGCTGCGCATGAAGGCCTGGCGCGCGCTGGCCGAGATCGCCGAAGTGGAGGGCGACGAGGAACTGGCGCACCGGTGCTACCGCGAGGCCGCAAAAAATTCGTGAGTTCACTTGCCAACCGGCAAGGAATCACGCCATAATCTACCTCTCAGCGAAATTTGAGCGGCTGTAGCTCAGTTGGATAGAGTACTTGGCTACGAACCAAGGGGTCGTGGGTTCGAATCCTGCCAGCCGCACCAACAACAAATTTCGCCGACGGATGAGGGTGCATTGCAATCCTTTTCCATGGCGGCTGTAGCTCAGTTGGATAGAGTACTTGGCTACGAACCAAGGGGTCGTGGGTTCGAATCCTGCCAGCCGCACCAACCATTCGTTCTAGAACAACGGGGTAGCTCCAGATGGGCTGCCCCGTTTTTCTTTGCCTGCGCGCCACCTTTGCATGACGCTCGGTCAGTGATCAGTCGGCCCGCGCTGCACCGCGGTGTCGGGGACGATGGCCATCTGGGCAGCCTTGATCGGAATATTGGGCGGTGTTCAAATTGTCGGTCCGACAAGGAGACGCCCGATGCATGCCCCACGTTCCGCTGCCACCACTCCCGCCACGCTGATGAGTGGCAGCGACTACCGCGAATCGCTGCGCCGTCGGAGGCCGACCGTCTATGTCGATGGCCGCCGCGTCGAGTCGGTCGCTGACGAGCCCTCGCTCGCCCCCGGCGTCAACGCGCTTGCCTACACCTATGACTTCGCGCGTGACCCGAAGTTTGCTCCCGTCGCACTCGCCACCCAGGCCAGCCGCGGCAAGGTGGTCAACCGCATGCTGCATGTCAACGAGTCGGCGGGTGACCTGCTCAACAAGCTCGAAGCCGTGCGCCTGTTGTGCCAGGAGACCGGCTGCGCCCAGCGCTACCTGGCCCACGACGCGCTGAACGGGCTGGCCCAGGTCAGCGCGCGCATCGACGACGCCAGAGGCACGACCGAGCACCGCGCCCGCTTTGCCGCCTTCCTGGCACGGGTGCAGGACGAAGATCTCTCGCTCGGCATCGCGATGACCGACGCCAAGGGCGACCGCAGCAAGCGGCCCCACCAGCAGGCCAACCCCGACACCTACGTCCACGTGGTCGAGCGCAACGGCAAAGGCATCGTGATCAGCGGGACCAAGGCCATCGTCACCGGCGCGCCCTACATGCACGAACTGCTCGTCATGCCGAGTCGCAACATGGGCCCCGAGGATGCCGACTTCGCGGTGTGCTGCGCGGTCCCGGTCGACGCGCCCGGCCTCACCATCGTCGCGCGGCCCGCGGGTCGTCCAGGCGAGAAGCTCGAGCATGGCAGCGCGCTGTTCTCGCGCAAGTACGGACAGTCGACGGCCGTCGTCATTTTCGACCAGGTCTTCGTGCCCTGGGAACGTGTGTTCTATGCCGGCGAATGGGAGCACAGCAGCACCCTGACGTACAGCTATGCCACCCACCACCGGCACAGCTGCATTGCCGCGCGCGCGGGCTTCGGCGATCTGCTGATCGGTGCGGGCGCCTTGATGTGCGAGGCCAACGGCTTCGATCCCGGCGAGAAAAGCCAGCTGCGCGAGCCGATGGTCGAGCTGATCAAGATCACCGAAGGCTTCTACGCCTGCGGCGTGGCCGCGAGCGTCTACGGCACGCAGGACCCCTACTACGGCAACTTCATGCCCGAGCCGGTATTCAGCAACATCGGCAAGCTGCTGCTCGCAACCCAGATCTACGACATGCACCGCCTCGCGCATGAGGTCTCGGGGGGGCTGATCGTCGCGCTGCCAGGCCCGGACGAGGACCACAACCCGGCCACCGCGGCGACGCTGTCCGAGGTGCTGCGCGCCAACCCGAGCGTGCCCTACGACAAGCGCATCGAGGTCGCGCGCTTCATCGAGGACCTGACCGCCTCCTACCAAGGCGGCTGGTACTCGGTGATCAGCCTGCATGGCGGCGGCTCTCCGGCGGCGATGAAGCAGGAGATCTGGCGCAACTATCCGGTCGGCAGCAAGGTCGAGCTGGTCGAGCGGCTGCTGCAGCGGGGTGTGCTGCATGACGAGACGCGCGCCATCACGAAGAACCGGCAGCCCGGCCGTTGTTGCGACCAGGGCTGCACGGTGCCGGGCCAGCCGGTGATGGTCGAGATGCCGACGCTGCGACCGCCGAGCGGTGGATCAACCGCTGCTTGAGTCTGGACCGATCGGCGTCGCCTGGCGCGCCGGCTGCGGTGCCTGGAGGGTTCATCAGGCGATCGTCTGCCGGTCCAGGCGCGATTTCAGCACCAGATCCACCACCGGCTGCTCGCGCTTGTTCGCCCGCTGGCAGTGGTCCTGCTGGAAGTGGTCCGTCACGCGGATCACCACTTGCGCCCAGCGTCGATCGCGTTCGCGCCAGGCGTGCGACGAGATCGATTCCCAGGCGTAGCCATTGAACACGGTCGCATTGACGAAGTGGTCCAGCGCCCGCACGCCGGCGCGGCCGCGGGCGTTCGGCCCGAACAGGCCGATCCACACCAGCATCAGATAGCCGCATACCGCCATCGGCACCACGGCGCACATCAGCAGGAAACCCGCCAGCCGCTCCTTCATGCAAGGGCCTCGGCGGCGGATGCCGTGCGCCGGAACAGCCGCAGCCGCACGCCATTGGCCGAGCGGATCGTGAGCCGCCCGACGGGCTGCGGCACATGCCCGGGCACGGCCTCCAGGCGGTGGTGGCGCACGAGTTGCGCCAGGATCAGCGTGGCTTCCTGCAGCGCGAAGGCCGCGCCCATGCACACCCGCGGCCCCATGCCGAAGGGCAGGTAGGCCTGCTTCAGCGCCTCGCGCGAGGCGTCGCCGTCGTAGCGGTCCGGGTTGAAGGCGTCTGGTTCGGGCCAGAGGTCGCGGTGGCGGTGGATCAGCCAGGGGGCGACCACGACGGTGGCGCCCGCGGGCACCTGCTTCTTGCGCATCGAGCAACTGCTGGCGGTCTGGCGCGCCACGAAGCCGACGGGCGGAAACAGCCGCAGCGTCTCGCGGAACACATTGCGGGTCAGCGTCAGGTCCTTCATGTCGCCGAGTTCTGGTGCCCGCGCGCCGAGCTGGGTGGCCACTTCGGCCTGCACCCGCGCCTGCACGTCTGGCGCCTGCGCCAGCAGGTGCGTGGCCCAGGTCAGCGCGCTGGCCGAGGTCTCGTGGCCCGCCAGGAAGAGCATCGCCACCTGGTCCACCAGCGCCTCGAACGAGAAGGGCACACCGCTCTCCGGATCGCGTGCGTCCAGAAAGGCGGCAAGGATGTCCTGCCGCGTCGACGGGCAGCCGCCCCGGTGCGCGGCGTAGCGCGGCCGGATCAGCGTCTCCAGCAGTCCGCGGATCTCGCGTGCGGCGCGCCGGCTGCGCCAAGCGTCCCACGGCCAGCGCAGCCAGCGCTGGCCGAAGAGCGAGGGCATCATCAGCCGCGGCACCTGCGCCTGGAAACGCGAGAAGGCGTCGAACACGCGGTGTGCGTCCGGGCCGGTCATGGGCTCGGAGAAGATCGTGCGGAAGATGATGTCGGCCGTCACGTGGGTCATCTCGACTTCGAGGTCGTGCTCCGCGCCGTCCGGCAGCGCGGCCAGACGGGCCAGCATCGCGTCGGTCGCCTCGCGCATCACGGGGAAGGCCACGTTCAGCCGCGCCTGCGCGAAGGCGGGGTCCATCATGGCGCGCTGGCGCTGCCACTGCGCGCCGTTGGTGGTGAAGATGCTCTCGCCGAGCAGCGGCTGCAATGCCTCGCCGAGCAGGGCGCTCTTCGGGAAATTGCCGTCCGTGTCCTGCAGCACCTCGCGCACCAGCGCGGGCTCGTTGACCATGTAGAGGTCCAGCCCCGGCAGGTGGACCTCGCCCATCTGCATGCGGTAGCTGCGCTCGTAGAGCGCATCCAGCCACGAGCGCCGGGCGCTGAAGAACATCAGCAGCCCCGAGGCCTTGCTGGTGCGCGGACGGGGGTAGGCGGGGCAGAAGTGGGTCGGCGGCGTCATGGGCGTGTTCATCGTGCGGCGTGGCGGGCCTGTTCGAGGTGCGCCTCGAAGGGCAGGGGTCCGTACAGCAGCGTGTACAGGTCGAAGTTGCCGGCCCGGTCGGGCGTCATCAGGTACAGGAAATGCGCCTGCACCTTGTCGCGGCGGATCGCCGCCCAGCGGCGGGGCTCGTACATCTGGAAGAAGCGCGCCGCCAGCCGCACCGGCATTGCACTGGCAGCAGGCGGCGCTTCACCGGCATTGGCCAGCGGGTGGGTGCGGTAGAAACACAGCGGATCGATCAGCGCCGTGACGTCCAGCCAGGCCAGCTGCGGATGCGCCACCAGCCGTGCCAGCGCCGCCCGGAACGCCGAGGCGCGCGGCAGCAGGGCCAGCGCCGGGTAGCACTGGCCCATCGTCAGCACGGCGGTGCGGCGACCGGCCTGCAGCGCCTGCCAGCGCGGATCCTGCAACAGCCCGTCGACGACGCCCACGGTCAGCAGCGTGCCGACGCTGTGGCCGGCCAGCACGACCTCGTCGACCGGATCGGTCTGCTGCTGCGCGATGATCTGCTCGATCCAGGCCTGCGTGCGCGCCTCCAGGGCGGTGGCGCTGCCCCGGCTCATGTGGCGCACGAAGCCGTGGATGCGTGTCAACCAGAACAGCCCGAACCGGTCCGCCTGGACCAGCACGACGCGCGCCGCCAGCAGCCCGAGCACCATGGCCAGCGCGGCACGCGGGCCGGTGGGCACCACCTCGACCGCCATCGCGGCCCAGCCCACGCCCGCACCGGCCAGCAGCGCCCCCAGCACGCCCGCGATCGGCAGCAGGCTGGTGAGCAGCGAGGTGGAATGGGTGCGCCGCAGCCGCCCGAGGCCCATCTCGAACAGCATCGCCGCGTACACCGCCACCATCTCGCGCAGCAGCACCAGCGGCTGGCGGCTCCAGTGGGCGCGGATGATGTCGTCCCAGCCCATGAAGACCTGTTCGGTGAAGACCGCCGGGGCGGCGGGGTCCTCGCAGGCGGGCGTCGGCGTCCACTGGACGGGCCAGCGGTGGGTGTGGGGATCGGTGTCGGAGCGCTGGCGGGTGCCGGTGTTCACCAGCGCGCCAGAAGGTTGCGGGCGGGCGCCCTGCTCGCGGAAGAGGCGGTGGTAGTGGCCGGCGCCACGCGGGTCGAAGCCGCTGAAATAGTGCACGCGGCGGCGTCGGATCGGGGCGGCGGCAGAGGCAGAAGGCTGGGACATCACCTCGCCATCTTGGCCCGGACCGCTCGGCCGCGATCGGCCGAACTTGAGCGGAAAAACCGCTGAAAACTAAACGCAGGAGGGATCTGCGGGCCGTGCTCAGGCCTTGCGCGGCGGATCCGGCAGCAGACAGGCCTCGGTCACCTGCAGGTCGTTGTCGCGGGCGAAGTTCATCACGAAGTCCCAGGCCATCGGCTCCAGCTCCTTGAGGGCTTCATTGACCACGACGCACTTGACGCTGCCCAGCGAGGTGGGGATGCAGTAGGGCGAATAGCCGATCGCGCCACCCAGGCCGCCCATCTGGCCACCCGGACGAAAGCAGGACATGGCGCCGGCCAGCCGCTCCGCCCAGTCGCTCGGCCGGAAGGTGCGGCCATCGCTGGTGGTGCCCTGGATGAAGACTTCGCGTGGTTTGATGGGAATGTTGGTCGTCACGTGCTGCTGCCTGCTGCCTTGCTGTGACAAGCTCGGTCGGTTGCCACGTAAACCCGTATTGTGCTGCACCGCAGCAGCCCTGTGGCAGAGCGAGTCCGTCGGCGCGCGCCGAGTATCGCCGCTGCCACTGTCGGTCGGCTGTCAACGGCATTCCCTACAATCGCCCAGGCGCCGACTCCTTGACGGCGCCTTTGTTTTTTTTCAGCCCCCTTTGCCTCCCTGCTGGAGAACCCACCGATGTCCGCTGCCCCTGTCTCGATCGCCGAACCCCATGTGATGACCACCTACGGCCGCCTGCCGATCGCGATGTCGCATGGCCGAGGCTGCCGAGTCTGGGACACCACCGGGCGCGAATACCTCGACGGCCTCGGCGGCATCGCCGTGAACACGCTCGGCCACGCGCACCCGAAGTTCGTGCCCGCGCTGCAGGAGCAGATCGCCACGCTGATCCACTGCTCGAACTACTACCACGTGCCCGGCCAGGAACAGCTCGCCGCGAAGCTGGTGGAACTGTCCGGTCTGACCAACGTCTTCTTCTGCAGCACTGGCCTGGAAGCCAACGAAGCCGCGCTGAAGCTGGCGCGCAAGTTCGGCCACGACAAGGGCATCGAGCGCCCGGAAATCATCGTCTACGAGAAGGCCTTCCACGGCCGCTCGATCGCCACGCTGTCCGCCACCGGCAACCCGAAGGTCCAGGCCGGCTTCGGCCCGCTGGTCGAGGGCTTCATCCGCGTGCCGATGAACGACCTGGCCGCCGTGGAAGCCGCCGTGCGCGACAACCCGAACGTCGTCGCCGTGTTCCTGGAGACGATCCAGGGCGAGGGCGGCATCAACGCGGCGCGCTGGGACTACCTGAAGAGCCTGCGCGCGCTGTGCGACGAGCGCGACCTGCTGCTGATGCTCGACGAGGTGCAGTGCGGCATCGGGCGCACGGGCAAGTGGTTCGCGCACCAGTGGGCCGGGATCGTGCCGGACGTGATGCCGCTGGCCAAGGGGCTGGGCTCGGGCGTGCCGATCGGCGCGGTGGTCTGCGGGCCGCGCGCTGCGAAGATCTTCCAGCCGGGCAACCACGGCACCACCTTCGGCGGCAACCCGCTGTCGATGCGCGCCGGCATCGAGACGCTGCGCATCATGGAAGAAGACGGCCTGATGGAGAACGCCGCCACGGTCGGCGCCCACTTGAAGGCCGGCCTGCTGCGTGAACTCGAAGGTGTGGCCGGTGTCACCGAGGTACGCGGCTACGGGCTGATGATCGGCATCGAGCTGGACCGCCCCTGCGGCGAGATCCTGACCCGCGCGATGGACGCCGGCCTGCTGCTCAGCGTCACCGCCGACCGCGTGGTCCGGCTGGTGCCGCCGCTGATCCTCACCGCTGCCGAGGCTGACGAGATCGTCGCCATCCTCTGTCCGATCATCAAGAATTTCCTCGCCGCGTGATGCGGCCGTTCCCTCCCATGAAACCAGGCATGAGTCTCATGAAGCACTATCTGCAATTCAAGGATCTGCGGGCCGAGGAATACAGCTACCTGTTCGAGCGCGCGCGCACCATCAAGCGGCGCTTCAAGAATTACGAGCGCTACCAGCCGCTGGCCGACCGCACGCTGGCGATGATCTTCGAGAAGGCGAGCACCCGCACCCGCGTGAGCTTCGAGGCCGGCATGTACCAGATGGGCGGCTCGGTCGTCCACCTGACCACGGACGGCAGCCAGCTCGGCCGCAGCGAGCCGATCGAGGACTCGGCGCGTGTCATCAGCCGCATGGTCGATCTGGTGATGATCCGCACCTTCGAGCAGACCAAGATCGAGGCGTTTGCCGCGCACAGCCGCGTGCCGGTCATCAACGGGCTGACCAACGAGTTCCACCCGTGCCAGATCCTGGCCGACCTGTTCACCTACCTCGAACACCGCGCGCCGGTGGGGGCCGAGGGGTATGACATGAACAGCCTGAAGGGCAAGGTCGTGGCCTGGGTGGGTGACGGCAACAACATGGCCAACACCTGGCTGCAGGCGGCGGAGATCCTGGGCTTCACGGTCCACGTGAGCACGCCGGGCGGCTACGAAGTCGACCCCAAGGTGGCCGGCATCCGCTCGACCGACTGCTACAAGGTCTTCGACAACCCGCGCGAGGCCTGCCGCGGCGCCGATCTGGTCACCACCGACGTGTGGACCAGCATGGGCTACGAGGCCGAGAACGAGGCGCGCAAGACCGCGTTTGCCGACTGGTGTGTGGACAGCGAGATGATGGCGCTGGCCCGACCCGATGCGCTGTTCATGCACTGCCTGCCCGCGCACCGCGGCGAGGAAGTGGCGGCGGATGTCATCGACGGGCCGCAGTCGGTCGTCTGGGATGAGGCCGAGAACCGGATGCATGTGCAGAAGGCGCTGATGGAGTATCTGCTGATCGGGCGGATCGGCTGATCCCCCGCCGCCGCCGTCATTCCCGCGAAAGCGGGAACCCACCTCCGGCAGGCACAGGCCGGATCACGCCGCCAGCAGCGCATCCAGCGGGCTGCGCGTCGTGCCGGCGGCCATCTTGAGCACATGCGTGTAGATCATCGTGGTGCTGACATCGCTGTGGCCGAGCAGTTCCTGCACGGTGCGGATGTCGGTGCCAGCTTGCAGCAGGTGCGTCGCGAACGAGTGGCGCAGCGTGTGGACCGATACCGGCTTTGCGATGCCCGCTTCGGTCACTGCCAGTTTCAGCGCCCGTTGCAGGCGCTGCTCATACAGGTGATGGCGACGGATCACGCCTGAGCGCGGGTCGGTGGCGAGTGTCGGGGACGGAAATACCCAGAACCACGCCCAGGTTTCACCTGCTCGCGGGTATTTGCGGTCCAGTGCGTGTGGGGTTTCGACGCCGGGTTGCTGTGCGGCTCGGTCTGCTGTCCAGACCGCTCGGGCCTTGTCCAGTTGCGCGGACATCGGCGCCACGAGTACCTGCGGCAGCATCACGACACGGTCTTTCCCGCCTTTCGCTTCACGGACGGTGATGACCTTGCGGGGGATATCCAGATCCTTGACGCGCAGGCGCAGGCCTTCCATCAGGCGCATGCCGGTGCCGTAGAGCAGGCGGGCGAGCAGGCCGGTTTCGCCTTCGGTACGCGAGAGCAGGGCGGCCACCTCGTCGATCGTGAGCACCGATGGAATACGTGGTCGAGCGGTCGGCCGCGCCATGTCGTTCATCCAGGGCAAGTCCATGCCCAGCACTTCGCGGTACAGGAACAGCAGCGCCGACAATGCCTGTCGATGTGTTGAAACCGACACGTTGCCATGTGTCGTCATGTGGGACAGAAAGGCTTCCACCTCAGCGCCGCCCATGTCGCGGGGATGGCGCATCTGGTGGAAGCGGATGAATGTCTTCGTCCAATGCACATAGGCTTGTTCCGTTCGCAAGCTGTAGTGCAGGTAGCGGATGCGCTCGCGCAACTGGTCCAGCAAACGGGTTGCCACCAGTGGCGGATGATTGGCACTCGTGGATCGGCGAGGCTTGTGGTTCATGGCGCCAGTCTGCGGATGCAGCGCCTGGCGTCAATCACTCCGAATGGGGATGTCGCCAGTAGACTGGTGCAGCGGTGTCCGGGTATGCTGCCAGCGTCGTCTGACGGCGTAACTGGTTACGCCAGCAGTGCAGGCTTTGGGGTTGTTTTTACGGGGGGCAAACCATGCAAGACAGGGAAAAACTTCAATCCTGGCGCGGACTTGCGTTCCGTAGTCCGCAAGCTGATACGCAGCATCAAGCTTGTTACGCCTGCAAGGCGTGACGTCGATATTACGTTAGACGCCTCAAACACCATGGCTCGCAATGTTGAAATCAAAGCGCGAATCGAGAGTATCGAAGCGCTCGCAGTTGTCGCTGCGAGACTCGCCACTGAAGGGCCGTTCGAGATCGACCAAGACGACACGTTCTTTGCCTGTGAAGTCGGTCGCCTAAAATTGCGCGCATTCTCCAAGACTTCGG
Source organism: uncultured Sphaerotilus sp. (assembly GCF_963924895.1). Taxonomy (NCBI): domain Bacteria; kingdom Pseudomonadati; phylum Pseudomonadota; class Betaproteobacteria; order Burkholderiales; family Sphaerotilaceae; genus Sphaerotilus; species uncultured Sphaerotilus sp. The sequence continues at coordinate 1,260 of NZ_CAWURG010000008.1, read as the reverse complement.
GCGAGCTCATCTTCTATCGTCGAGCGAATCAGCAAGGTCCGAAAGAGTCGTTCTACGTGCGCTCGCCAACGTCAGAACCAGATTCACTTCGCGAAGCGCTGACACTCGCATATGGCCAAGCCGGTCGGGTCCAAAAGCACCGCACACTATTCCTTCTCGGCAGAACACGAATTCACATCGATCAAGTTCAAGGCCTTGGGTACTTCCTAGAACTCGAAGTGGTGCTCAACGAAAGTGAGTCGCCAGAGGTTGGCGTCCTTGAAGCCACCGAGATCATGGGCAGGCTCGGTGTACAACAACATCAATTGCTTGAAGAAGCCTATGTCGATCTGCTGGCAAGAAGAGGCGCCTAACCCTTCCATCGAGGGGATGCCCAAAAGGCTACGCCTTTTTGGCACCCCTCATGTCAAACGTTAGGCCGCAGAAATCGTGAACTCCGAAGACTCCTTCCTATTGCAACTCGCTAAGGCCATACAGACATGGCTGTGGATCGAGGGTGAGTTGTACTCTCTCTACTCCATGTTCATGCAAGGAGCGAACTCTCATCTCATCTCGGCGACATTCAATAGCATCCAAAGCGTCGACGCCAAGCTTGCACTCCTAAATTGTTGCTTCACCCTCGTGTTTGAGCGGGGTAGCGACGATCTCAAGTCATGGAGAAAGCTCGTCGGAAAGTTGGAGAAACTGAACAAGCAGCGCAACAAGATTGTGCACGAGCCTGTTTCATTGCACTATTCGAGGGGCGTGCTTTCTGAAGTGAAGATTGGCCCGTCTTACTCGAACTCCCTCGCCTTGGCAAAGGGACAAACTACCCACCAAGGTAAACCAGTTGTTTCCGCAGACTACGACCCATCAAAGGTCTATATTCTGGAAGATCATCGCCTCACCCAAACCGGAGTGTCGGCCCTAGAAAGAACGTTCAAGGCTGCGGCACTTGAGATGCGCGCGTACCGTGAGTTGGTCGCGCCGAAGGTGGCGTCTGCACTTCAAGCGGCCCAGAAACCACGCAAATGAATCTGCGGCCTAACCATTCGCTCAACCGGACCCATTGCGGCATGCGGCAAAAGGCCCGCCATTTCATTCTGGGCCTTTAGCCACATACCGCAACGGTCCGGTTAGCTCAAACTACAAGGGCTTCCCCATTCGTCAAGCAAAATTTGAGCGACCACCCGCGCAGCGGGTGGGGTTTCAAGTATTGTCAAAGCCGACCAGCCAAACTCTGATCAGGCGGAAGAAAACAACAAGTTGCGGACTGGCCAA
>NZ_CAWURG010000007.1:0-53084 GCF_963924895.1 uncultured Sphaerotilus sp. | reverse complement strand
CTCGGGCTGAGAAGGCTGCGCCAGCCGGGCTTGTGCTTCACCGGCTCGGCAACCCCTCAATCTAAGAATTTTCGCGCCCGTCGAACTCGACGCCGGTGCGGTCTTGGCTATGGCCGATACCGGGGGGGTGAATACGTACCTGCGCGTGGGCCGTGTCCCGGATCTGGTGGTCCGGGTCCTGAATGCGATCGACGACCTCGGGCTGGCCACGCACTTCACCACGGTCGGCACCCACGCGCTGTATGCCTACGAAAGCGCAGCGGGTGCGCGTTTCATGCCCGAAGCGATGGCGACCCAGGACATCGACCTGCTGTTCGACACCCGCAAGCGCATCGGCTTCGTGACGCAGATGCGCCGCCTGGACACGTCGTTCATTGGCGCGCTGCGCAAGGCCGATCCGACCTTCCGGGTGAAATCGGACCAGCTGCAGACGGCCATCAATGCGTCAGGTTTCGAGGTGGATGTCATCCGCCGGATGGCCCGCGAGGGCGATCCCCACCCGTTGCGCCTGAGCGACCACGAAGACGACCTCTGGGCGGTGCAGATCGACACCGGGAACAAGATCCTGAGTGCACAGCGGTTCAGCCAGGTCGTGGTGTCCGTGACCGGGCGGATGGCCGTCATGCACACCATGCATCCACTGGCGTTCATCCAGATCAAGCGACAGATCGCGACCCGCGCCAACCGAGACCCACGCAAACGGCACAAGGATGCCCTGCAGGCGGATCTGGTCGAACAGCTACTGCATTCACATCTGCCGCAGCACCTGCCTGTGGCGCGTTAGTCAGGCCGACACACGCAGCCCCCGCCGGCTCGCGAACCGCCGCGCCTCCCCCGTCACCGGATCCGTGAACGCGATCTCCCGCGCCAGCAGCCGCAGCGGCTCCGTGTAGTCCGGCTCGGCGCCCGGCAGCAGATCCGGCTGCAGCACGGGATAGATCCGGTCGCCGACGATGGGGATGCCCAGCGCGTTCAGGTGCACCCGCAACTGGTGCTTCTGCCCGGTCTGCGGCGTCAGGCGGTAGCGGGCCAGCGGGCCGTGGCGCTCGATCAACTCGATGCGCGTCACGGCGTTCGGCTCGCCGTCCACCTCGTGCATCTGCATGAAGGCGTCTTCGCGCTCGGCCAGCCGGCTGCGACGCTCCAGCGGCAGCGTGGCCGCCAGCGCATCGGACCACGGCGCCACCGCTTCGTAGACCTTGTGGATCACTCTGTCCCGGAACATCGACTGGTACGCATGCCGCGTCTCCGGCCGCACCGAGAACAGCACGACCCCCGCCGTCTCCCGGTCCAGCCGGTGCATCGGCACCAGCGTCTCGATGCCGGTCAGACGCTTCAGCCGCACCAGCAGCGTCTCCTGCACATAGCGGCCCTTGGGCGTCATCGGCAGGAAATGCGGTTTATCCACAGCCAGCAGCCAGTCGTCCTGGTGCAGCACCTCGACCTCGAACGGGATGCGCGGCTCGGGCGCGTCCAGCGTGCGCCAGTACCAGAGCGTGCTGTGGACAACGCAGGGCGCATCCGCCGCGAGGGCCTGACCCTGTGCATCGAGCACCTCGCCGCGCCCGAGCCGTTCGCACCAGCCAGTCTCCGGAATTGTGGATAACCTGTGGACAAGAAAGTCCAGCACCGTGCGCCACGGCCCCGGCGTGACGGCCACGCGGCTAGCGCTCACGCCGTCGCGCATCGGCGGCGTCCAGGCGGGCCGGGCGCGGCTCATGCGCCGGTGGCCGTGTCGAGCCGGCGGGCGCGTGCGAGCCGCCAGGCCTCGTCGGGCTGCGCCGGGTCGTAGACCTGCTCGGCGGTCGTGGCGGTCTCGTGCAGTTGCGCGTCCAGCGCGATGCGGTTGTCGAACACGAAACACTCGCCGTGCCAGAGGTCGTCGGCGTCCGGTGCGGCGGCGGTCTGTTCCAGGTAGTTCAGGATGCCGCCCTCCAGCTGGAACACCTCCAGCCCGAGTGCCTCGCGCATCCATACCCCCGTCTTCTCGCAGCGGATGCCGCCGGTGCAGTACATCGCCACACGTTGTCCACAGGCTTTCCAGTGCGGCGCCTGGCTGCGGACCAGCTCGGCGAAGTCCCGAAAGTTATCCACACCCGGATCGACCGCCCCGCGGAAATGCCCGAGCCGCCACTCGAAGCGGTTGCGGTTGTCCAGCACCACCACGTCACCGCCTGTGAGTAACTTTCGCCAAGCGGCAGGGCTGAGGTGGGTCGAGGCGCGCTGTTCGGCGGTTTCGTCTAGGCCGCTGACGCCGTCGAGGCCGAGGGCAACGATCTCCGGCTTGACGTGGACCTTCATCCGGGCGAAGGGCGCGGTGGTGCACAGGCTGCGCTTGAAGTGCAGGCCGGCGAAGGCGCCGCCGAAGACCGGGTCGCCGGTCAGCGCCGCCTCGAAGGCGGTCACCGCTGCCGCCGGGCCCGCCACTACGCCGCTCAGGCCTTCGGTCGCGACGACGAGGCTGCCGAGCACGCCGGTGTCGCGGCTGCGCGCACGCAGCGCCTCGGCGGTGGCGGCGGGATCGTCGAGCCGGGTGAAGCGGTAGAACGCGCTGTGGATAACTTCAGGCGCAGCGTGGTCGGTCATGGCTTGGCCGCCTGCGTGCGGATCACCAGATCGGCCACCACCGGCCGGTGCTCCGAGCCGCCGCGCCAGCCGACCCAGGCCTCGCGCACGCCGATCTCCGGGCTGACGAGGATGTGGTCGATGCGCAGGAAGCTCACGCCCGGCTTGAGCGAGTGGCCGTGCGTGAAACCCCAGCCGCGGCCGCCCACGGAGAAGGCATCGTGCAGACCGATGCCGAGGAAGGTCTGCACGACGGCCGAGTGCTCCGGGGCGTTCAGGTCACCGGCGACGATGGTGGGCCGGCTCAGCGGGGCCAGCGCTCCGGCGATGCGGTCGGCCTGTGCCATGCGGTCGGCGAAGTTGGTGTTCCAGTCGTCCAGACCGCCCAGGCGTTCTTCGCGGGTGGCGTTCAGCCCCTCGCGCGGGGTCAGCAGGTGGGCGGTGACGAGGTCGATGGCGGTGCCGTCGATGTCCACGGTGCAGCGCACGTACTCGTGTTTCTCGCCACGGAAGGACATGTCCGCCGGTGCGCAGCCGCGGATCGGGAACCGGCTGGCGACGGCGTACTGCCCGTAGGCGTAGAGCTTGTGCTGCGGCAGCACATCGCGCATGCCGTAGGGCAGGTCACCCTGGCGCGACACTTCGCGGGCGTCCTGCATGACGAGGATGTCGGGCTGGTGCTGCGCGATCTCGTTGTTCAGCGGTACGAAGCCGCCGTGGCGGAACACCGCGCGGTAGGACTTGATGTTGTAGGTCATGAAGCGCACGGTGCGGGTGCCGGGTGCGTCGGGGGGCAGGGGGGTGCGGCCCAGTCCGAGCGAGAGGTCCATCACCGACACCAGCATCAGCCCGAGTGCTGCCGCCGCGCCCAGTCGCCAGGCCCAGCCAAGCATGAACGACAGCCCGAGCGCGAGCACCGCCGGGACGACATAGGCCAGGAACGGCGCGTAGCGCAGCAGCTCGACCCAGCCGGCGCGCGCCGGGCCATGGTGGAAGAGCCAGGACAGGCCGACCGCGCACAGCAGCGACAGCACGACGGCGCTGCGGGCGAGCCATTGGAGGGCGGGGGAGGCGGTGGACACGGGGGGAGTTCTCCTGGGCGCAAGGCGACGGGGCGCATTGTGCAGGCCGCCCACGGCAGTGCGTCAGTACCCGGACTCTCGGAACTGGTCGCACCCCATCAGGTTCAAGGCTTTCAACCGAGGCAGAGACGCCAGCGGGCTGCCATCGACCAGCAGCCAGCCATATTCCAGGTTCAGCGTCTCCAGCTCCGACAGTTCGGCCAGTGGCGTCCGATCGCGCATGACCATGCGGATCTGGTGGATCAGGGAGGCAGTGGACCAGACGGGCCGGGTGAGGATGACATCGGTGCTGTGCATGGCTTGGCAATCTGATGGCGGTGGCCTCGGGATTCTGAGATTCTGATTCAGCGTTGTGCAGATACGCCCGCACCGCCCCGCTCGAACACCGGCCAGTGCGGCACGCTGCCCGCCTCGACCTGGCTCCAGGCGCTGTGGTGACCGACGGTGTCGCGCAGCGGGTCGAGCTGTTGCTGCAGGCAGGTGCGCAGCTTCAGCAACGGCGCCGCCGCGGCCGCCGAACGCACGTCGCGCACCGCCAGCACCGCCTCGGTCGCCACCGTCGCCACGCCCTGCGCCCCGAGGTGGCTGTAGCTCAGCTTGGCGGGGCGGTAGACACTGCGCAGCTTGCCCGCCCACGGCTCCGGCACCGACAGCAGCTTCACGCTCCGGTCCAGCCCGCGCATCCACGCCAGCGGCGCGCCGCCCACCGCCATCACCGCGTCGATGCGCCGCGTCCGCAGCGCCTGCATCGCGTCCTCCGGGCCGGTGAACTCGGTGATGCGGTAGTCCACTTCGGCCTGGAGCTGGATCAGCCGCGCCGTCACCAGCGCGCCGCCCCAGACCCCGACCCGGCGCTTGCCCAGGTCACCCAGGGTGTTGAACTGCACGTCCCGTCCGCCGAGGCCGAGCACGCCGCCTTCGACCAGCGGCGCAGTCAATGCCAGCAGGTGGACCGGCTCCGGGTGCAGCGTCACCAGCGCCTTCACGCCGCCGAGGTCTTCGGTGGTGCGCCGGGCGTGCAGCACGTCGGTCTGCACGAAGGCGGCCGACACCTCGTTGCGCAGCAGCCGGTCCACCGACTCGTTGGAGCCGGACGAGGGCTTCTCCACCAGCGACAGCCCGGCCGAGGCGCCGCAGACCCCCGTCAAGTCCTTGAACATCGAGGCGTAGGTGCCTTGCGGGATGCCGGTGGAGACGGCGAGCGGAGTTTGTGCGGCGGCGAGCGTGGTGCTCAGGGCCAGGGCGAGCGCCGTGGTGACATGGCGGGTCAGGAACAGGGGCGTGGTGGTGGTCATGGTGGTGTCCTTGCGAGGATTCAGAAAATCTTGACGCGGCCCAGGCCCTGGGTGGTGCCTTGGTCGGTGGTGGGGGCTGGGGCAGAGGTCGAGTCGGGTGGCTGGGTGTCCGTGCCGGTCTGCCACAGGTAGAGCGCGACCAGCACGGCGGCCAGCAGCAGCGAGGTGATGACGCGAAACTTCATGGCCGTGCTCCCGGTGTGTGGGTGGTGGGGGTGGCGTTGAGGTCGAGCACCAGTTCCGTCTCCAGGCTGGCGAAGGCGCGGTTCATCTGCAGCCGCACGCTGTCCAGCGCCGTGCGTTCCAGCAGTTGCGCCATCGGGTCGCCGCGGGTGGCGCCGAGCGAGTGGCTCAGGGCGCGCTCGGCCTCGACCAGCGACCACTCGGTGCGGGCGCGGTCCACTTCCTGCTCGAAGGCCGCCACCGATTCCGCGGCAGTGCGCAGCGCACGCTTCTTCTGTTCGCGCAGTTGCCCGGCGCGCTGTGCCCGCTCCAGCCAGCGGGCGGCGGCGTCGGGGTGGGTGCGGGCGAAGTCCTGGGCCTGCTCGACGAAGGCGTCGATCTGGGCGATGGCCCCTTGCAGGTGGATGCTGGCCTGCGTGAGCGCGGCGCGGCGGTCGAGCAGCATGTTTTCCAGCGTCGGCAGCGGGTTGCCGCGGGCCTCGCCCTTCAGCAGGCGCAACCGCCAGTTCGCCAGCTTGAGCGCCACGACCGGCGCGAGCTGCACCCCGGCCAGCCCGAGCGTGCCGGCCACCATCAGCCCGGCCATGCCCTGCACCACAAGGAAGATCACCGGGGCCACGACCAGCGCGGTGCCGAGGCCGAGGGCCCAGGTCAGCGGCCGGGCCAGTTGCGTGACCCGCTGGCCGTCACGGCTGTTCAGCAGGGCCTGCAGCGGCGGCAGGGGCTTGAATTCGAGGGGCGCGGTGGTCTGCATGGTCGGCTCCGGGGGGCAGGACGCGGTGTTGCGTCGTTGAATTCAGGATGCCTGCAGTGGTGTTCTCGCTCCATATGGGGCGACCCCTGCAAGTCAGCCATGGGGGAGTTGCGGGGGAACCGTTCCTGCAAACTTTCTTAGTTTCCGTGGCAGATACAGTTGCTGCTGCTTTGTTCTCGAATCAGCTCGGTTTTGAAATGGAGCCGCTTGACCTGTCTTGACTACGTCAGACCGCAGAACGGATACACCGACAGTCCCTGCGCCAAGGACAAGAAAAATCAGCGCAAGGGCGGCAAAAATTTGGTGGTGAAACCCCATGGTGTTCTCCTGTGCAGATTGGCGGGACGGGTGAGTGACATGGCGGTCTGGGCCGCATGGAGGGGGCTTACAGCATCTGATCCCGCGTGCCCTTGCCCATGGTTTTCTGCATCATCTGGCGCCCGGTCTTGGCCATCAGGTCCAGGGCCTCGTTCGAGCCGCTGAGGGAAAATCGGCTCACTTTGAACTGGCTGTCCCCTATCGGAAATGCAAATGCGATCTTCGAGGATTTCAATGCGATGGCGGTAATCTCATCGAAGCTGTAGAACGTGTAGCGGGGTTTCCCGTCCACTTTCATGCATTGGGTTTCGTGGGTCGATGCGCCAATGTCGGCGTTCACGAAAATGGTGTACTTGCTGCCCACTTCACACTCGATGTCATTGACCAGAACCCAATAGCAATTGCCATCCGCGGTTTAGGGGTGTTGGTGGTACCGGACGCCCAGCTGCTGGAGCGCCTGGCAGAACCCGTCGAGGTCGATGCCGGACAGGGACCGGTGCAGGCGGTACTGGTCGCCATTGACCATCACGAGGGCGTATTGCCGGGCGGCGCTGTCGCGGGGTTTGTCGTCTCCCATGGATTCGGACACGAGCGTCTGGATCTCGGACGGCCGGACCGTGAAGCTGCGGTTGCCATGGAGGTTGCAGGGGGTTTCCCATGTGACCTCTTCCGGCGTCACCTGGATCCGCCAGGCGCCCGTGACCTCCCGTGTGCAGATACCGCCAAAGACCAGCAGCGCCAGGAGCAGCCCGGCCAGCACTTGCAACGGCAGTGCGAGGCCACAGACGGCGTAGGCCAGCAGCATGGGCGGCGTGAAGATCGCCGTCATGCGCAGGCTCCAGAAACACTGGCTGGTGGTCCATGAACGCTGGTGCGTGAACATCTGTTGTTCCGCGGGCTGGACTGTGGCGGTCAGCATCGTCGGCTCCGGGTTGTTGGACGCGGGGGTGCGTCGTGGAATCCAGAATGCCTGCGGGGGTGTTCATGCTCCATATGGGGCGACCCCTGCAGGGTGGCAGCGGGTAAACCGTCATCCTGTCCGAAGGCAAGGAGCGAGGATCTATGTCCGCCCAATAAAGACCGGTGCTTCTGTTATGTGAATACTGCGACAAGCATTTTTGGCAAAGCGAGACTGATACCAATGCCATACACCAGATCAAGCCAGAATATCGACCCATAAGCAAGCATGTAGATCAGGCCGACGACAGGGGCGACGACTATCTTCGCCAGCCATGATGCACCCCTTCCAGATACTGACTCCCACATTGATTTTGCATCTACTGTACTTGGAATGGCATGCATCGCAATTGAAACTCCAAGCCAGATTAGGATCAAATCAACTATAGGCGCCTCACCATCAAACTCGAATACACGCAGTGCCGACGGGAATGCAATAATTGCCCCGAGAGCTGAATTCAGGAAAAATGGGCCAGCCGCGATGATCACGTTATGCAGCCAATTGCCTGGTTCTTGGTGGATGACGTAACCGGCAGGATTGCCAAAGCGGAAATAGCAAACCTGATAGACTGGGACTTTAAAATATCGACAGAACAGGTAGTGAGCGAGTTCATGAATCACGACGCCGGGAAAAGTGAACGCCGCTATGATGCTTCCTGGTATGAAGAACACGATTGACCTGGCTTTCTGGTTATTTTGTTGTCTGGACGCTGGATTCAAGACCGAGTTTTGATTGAATATCCAATATGGCTGCATTTATTTCGTCAACCTCTCCTTTTGGCATTTTTATGTCGGCGAGCTTGTTGAACGTGTCGATGGCTTCGGCATACAATCCGGACCGGTAGTAGGATAAACCCAAGAACCGGGTGGTCTTTTTGTCATCCGAGTAGCGAAGGTGCAGATCCTTGTAGAGATCAATGGCGCGGGTGTATTGCGACTCGCTGTAGGCAATCTCTGCCCGATTCTTCTGCACGGCGTCAGCCAGTGAACTGCTGAAGCGCGGCATCTGCACAGCGCACAGGACCAGTCCGGCTGCAATGAGTCCCTTTACCCAAAGGGGCACATGGGTAACTTCCTGGGTTTCAGCTTGATGCATAAGGGCGCCTGATGGAATGCGAGTTGCGTCGTTGGCCTCAGAATGCCGGTGACGATGGCTGCGTTCCATATGGGGCGCCCCCTACGCGTTCCGATCGAGGTCCGCGTGGCAATTCCTTGTCACGAAACAGTCCCGCCGTTGTTATCCGGTGTCGCCGGATAGGGAAACCCATGGCTCCATTTCGTCGGTAAACCGGCCAGCGGGGAGAACTTCTCCCTAGAATGTCGAAAATTTCACAAATGCTGAGAGGATGGGTAGCTGCGTGCTGGAGACATGGACCGACTGGATCGGGATGGGCGTGAAGGTGCCGATGCTGATCGTGGGACTGGGGGGGCTGCTGATCGGCGCAGTGCTGCCGTGGTTGACGGCGGGGGTGGGCACCGATCGCCGGATACGGGGCGCACTGGTGCTGGGCGGGGCGCTGGTGTGTGGCGTGGCGCTGTGGCCGATGGCGAAGGCCGGTGGGCTGAAAGAGCCAGCCGTGCAAGAGGTTCGCCTTGACCATGCCGCCTGCGTCAAGACGCTGTCGCAGCGCATGGCCGAGCTGACCGTGACGGCACGTCTGGCCGCGATCGACACCACCGCTGGGCCCGCCCCGGCCGACCCGATCGGGCTGGTCAGCGGCAGCTCCACCGGGATGTACCACGCGGTAGCCGACGACCTCGTCGCAGTGGCCCGCCGGAACGAGTTGGCGCTGTTCAACCGCGAGACCCTGGGCAGCCTGGACAACTTCCGCAAGCTCGTCGATCCGAAAGAAAACGCGGCCATCGGCTTCGTGCAATCCGACTTGCTCGACTGGCTGCGCAACTCCCCCGACCGCGAGGACCAGCGCAACGCCACGCTGCTGCGGCTGGTGTTGCCGCTGTACGCCGAGGAGGTCCATGTGCTGGCGCGCAGCGGGCTGAACACGCTGGCCGACCTGGCTGGGCGGCGCGTGCTCACTGCGGCCAGCTCGCAAGGCAGCGGCTACACCGCCGAGAACCTGCTGCGGGCCGCCCAGGTCTCGCCGCCAGCCCGTTTCGACAACCAGCAGACGATGGCAGAGGCGCTGTGCAGCGTGCTCACGGGCCGCGCCGATGCGGTGGTGATCGTGCAGGGCAAGCCGTCGTCGAACCTGCTCAGCCTCGATGCCTTGCTCACCCACCCGGCCCGGCCGCTGGACGGTGTTCACCTGATGCCGCTGGACCTTCCCGCCCAGGCGGAGGGCTACGAGGTGGCGCGCATCGACGCCAGCGACTACCCCTGGGTTCAGGCGCCGGTGACGACGCTGTCGGTGCGGGCGCTGCTGATGGCGGTCGATTTTTCATCGCAGCGCAACGACTACCAGAAGCGTCGCTGCCAGCAACTGAAGGGTTTGGGGGACATGGTCAAGCGTGAACTGCCGGTGCTGAGCCGGCCGCCTTACCAGGCCAAGTGGCGGGAGGTCGATCCGCTGCGCCCAGTGCGCGGCTGGCGGCCAGTCACCTGCTCGCGTACGGGAGTCTGACGGCATGACCACCATGGACAACACTCTGCCGGCCGCACCGCGTCACCGCATCCGCTGGCTGCAGCGCCTGGCGGTGGCCGGGTCGGTCGGGGCGGTGCTGCTGCTGCTGGCACTGGTCTGGCAGATGCTGCCCGCGTGGCTCGATCCGGCGCAGACCTTCCCTGCGACCGGCCGTCCCCAGCACCCGGTCGCGGTGGACACCTGCGCCCGCGAGTTCATCGCCGATTGGACCAAGCTGGATTCCACCCAGCGCAAGAACGATATTCCCCGCCTGCCGCTGATCGAGGCGATGAAGAAATGCAGCCACAGCCTGCCCGGTTTGGTCCAGGTGCATCTGCTGAGGACCGAGGACGGCACGGAGACCCTCCTGCAAGGCATGACCGAGGATTTCCCGACCCCGGACTACCTCGCGAAGGTCCGTTCCGCCAAGACGGGCGACGAGTTGCGTTCGCCCTCCGGGCGCTTCACTGACCGGATGTACCCGGTGGACCGCACGCTGGTGCTGGTGGAGCGGTACCTGCCGGTTGAGTCGGGTGCGCCGGGCGTGATGGGTGTGAAGGACGTAGTGCCCGCCGCCGTGCGCCAGGAGCAGTGGCTGCTGTCGGCGCTGGCGCTCGGGCTGGTCGCGCTGGTCGGTATCAGCCTGCGCTGGCTCGGTCGCTCGCAGCGCGACTACCAGCACACCCTGCAGGAGGCGGTGCTGAAGCTGGAGAAAGAAGTGCAAGCGCGGCGGGCCGACGCCGAGTTCCGCCGGGACATGGAGGAGTCGATCAACGTCGGCCTGCGCGTCATCGACCGGGAGGGCCGGCTCATCCACGTCAACCGCGCCTTCTGCGAATCCTCGGGCCTGTCGCTTGACACGCTGATCGGTATGCGGGCGCCGTACCTGTTCTGGCCGGACGATCAAGTGGCGCTGCTCGATGGGCACCTGCGCCAGATTCTCGGCGGAGAGTCGGGACTGGGCAGCTACCGTGCCATCTACGTGCGCCCGGATGGCACCCGCTGGACCGCGCAGGTGAACGCCCACCGGCTCCGTAACGGGGAGGGCTGGATTTTCACCAGCACCGATGTCACCCGCGAGGTCGAGGACCAGCGCCGCATCGAATCCCTGAACGAGCAACTGCACAATGAAATCGCCAACCAAAAGGTGGCGGCGCTGAAGCTGGAGAACGAGGCGCAGGCGCGACAGGCTGCGGTCGAATTCCGCCTGGACATCGAGGAATCGATCAGTGTCGGCCTGCGGGTAATTGACCGTGAGGGGCGGTTGACCCATGTGAATCGGGCCTTCTGTGCAACCTCCGGCTGGACCGTGCAGGCACTGATGGCCTCGGGGGCGGCTGGGCAGCCGCAGTACCCGTTCTGGCCCGAAGACCAGGCGCCGCAGCTCGCCGAACACCTGCACGAAATCCTGGCCGGGAATGCACGACCCGAGAGCTACCGCGTGCCCTTCGTCCGCCCGGACGGCACCCGCTGGACCGCGCAGGTCAGCGCCCGCGCCCTCGGCAGCGGCGAGGGCTGGATCCTCGCCAGCACCGATGTCACCCACGAGGTCGAGGCCCAGCGCCGCATCGAATCGCTGAACGAAGACTTGCGCCATCAATCCGCGGTTGAGTTGATCGGCGAACACTCGGGCGAATTGCTGCACAAGCTGTCCAACCAAATCGGGGCGGCTCAGTTGGCATTGGGTGGTGTTGCCAAGAATTTGCAGGAAGGCCGCCACGGCGGTCTGGACACGGGTGTGCAGATCGCCGTGGCGGCCGTGAATCAATTGAGCAAAACCGTCGAGCATTTCGGCGGCCCCGTGCTGCGCGGCGAAATAGCGCAGGAACCCTCTTTGCTGCACGCAACCGTGACCGACGCGATGGTGCAGGTCAGTGTTTATGCAGCGACGCACAACGTGGTTATGTACAACGGCATCTCGAAGGAGCTGCCGCCGATCACGATGAACCGGACGTACCTGCGCGAGGTGCTGAGCAACCTGCTGCACAACGCCATCTCGGTGATGGACACCACCCCCATCACCAACCGGCTGATCAGCGTCGAGAACTACCTGGATGAGGCCGCCGGGCAGGTGCAGATCCATGTGCGCGACCGAGGCCCAGGGATCGAGCCCGCGCAGCGCGAAGCCGTGTTCGAGCGCCATTACTCCAAACGACAGGGTGGCAGTGGCTGGGGGCTGTACCTGTGCCGTCGCTGGGTTCACCGACTCGGAGGCCGCTTGGAGGTCACCGACAACCACCCCCGTGGCGCCGACTTCGTGATCACCCTGCACTTGACCCCCACCGAAGAAGCCCTTGTCCATGACGAACCTACTCAGCCTGTTGCCTGAGCCCCATCACCCGGCCGCCGAGGCGCCGCTGGTGCATGTCATCGATGACTATGACGACTACCGCAATGGTCTGCTCTACAACTTGCGCTCCGACGGCTTCGAGGCGCAGGGCTATGCCAGCGGCGAGGCATTCCTGGCGACACCGCTGTGGCCGAAGCGCGGCGTGGTGACGCTGGACATTGATTTCGATCTCGCGCCGCCCGGTGCCATGAGTGGTCTGCAGATCTTCAACCGGCTGCTGGCACAACGCTGCTCGATGCCGGTGATCTTCCTGACTGGGCCGTACGGGGGTGATGTGCGGTTGGCGGTGCAGCAGGTCACGCGTCGGGCCGAGGTCGATTACTTCTCCAAGCAGGCGCCGCTGGACGAGCTGAAGGCCACGATCCGCAGCTTCATGGCCCGCGAGCCGGCGCTGCGCCAAGTGGCCGAGCAGGAGCGTCGGTTGCTGCAGATCGTGCTGGACGTGCTGACACCGGCCGAGCGCGAGGTGATCAGCCGCGTGCTGCGCGGCCAGACCAACTATGGCATCGCCCGCGAGCTGAACAAGGAGGAGGGCGTGGTCGAGCTGCAGCGGGCCAGCGCGATGAAGAAGCTGCTCGGCGACAGCCGCTCGCCACAGCTGCTCGTCGAGCTGCTGCGCCCGCTGCTGGACCACCACGGCGCCGACTCGCTGACGGCGCTGGCCGAGCAGGAGCTGCTCTACCGCCTCGGCCTGCTCGATCCGCTGGCGCGCGATGTGCTGATGGCCGCGGTCGATGGCCGCAGCGACACCCAGATCGCCCGCGCCCACGGCTGGTTCGACGAAACCGACCGCGAGCGCCGCTACCGCGGCGTGGTGCAGGGCCACCTCGACCGGGCGCTGATGCTGATGCAGGCCGACGCGGTGCGGCAGGTGCGCAAGTGGCTGGGATACTTCCCCTCATGCAGCCCATCGTTGCCGTCACCGCCCCCTTCTTCGCCCTGATCCTCGTCGGTTATCTCGCGGCGCGGCGCGGCTTGCTGCCGCTGGCGGCAGTGCCTGGGATGAACGCCTTTGTCCTGTACTTCGCACTGCCGTGCATGTTGTTTCGCTTCGGCGCGAACCTGCCGGTGCGCGAGCTGTTCGATCCGGTGGTGCTGGGCGTGTACCTGCTGTGCGCGCTGGCGGTGGTGGCGCTCACGGTGGTGACGACGCGCCGGGCGGCGGGCAATCTGCGCGACGCGGCGTTTGGTGCGCTGGTCGCAGCCTTTCCGAACACCGGTTTCATGGGCGTGCCGCTGCTGGTGGCGCTGGTCGGGCCGGCCGCGGCTGGGCCGACGATCACGACTGTGCTGGCCGACCTGTTCGTCACCAGCTCGCTGTGCATTGCCATCGCGCAACTGCACCACGACAACCCGGCCGCCAGCCACGCGGGAGACGCCGCCGCGGCGCGGGCCGCGATCGTGCGATCGCTGCGCGCGGCGCTGGGCAACCCGCTGCCGTGGTCGATCGGGCTGGGGGCGCTGGCGTCGGTGACCGGGCTGGCACTGCCCGGTCCCATCGCCAAGGTGGTGGCGATGCTGTCGGATGCCGCCAGCCCGGTTGCGCTGTTCACGATCGGCGCAGTGTTGTGGCGCTCGGGGCTGGACGCGCAGGGCCGCCCCGGCGCGCCGATGCCCGCCGCGCGTTACCTGCCGGTGGCGCTGATCAAGCTGGTGGTGCACCCGCTGCTGGTGTGGGCGGCGGGCCTGGCCGCGCAGGCTGCGGGGCTGGCGCTGAGCGACTTCCAGCTGATGGTGCTGGTGCTGGCCGCCGCGCTGCCGAGCGCCAGCAACGTCTCGCTGCTGGCCGAGCGTTACGGCGCCGACAACGGCCGCATCGCCCGCATCATCCTGGCCTCGACCGTGCTGGCCTTTGGCAGCTTCGCGGTGGTGGCGTGGCGGTTCGGGGCCGCGCCGGGCTGAACCACCACGTCCACTGCATCCATCAGAGCGTGCGCGCCTGGAAGCTGTCGCACTGCGCGATCTGCCCGGTCTGCAGGCCGCGCTTGAACCAGGTCATGCGCTGCTGGCTGGTGCCGTGGGTGAAGCTTTCCGGCCGCACACGCCCGCCAGCGTTGCGCTGCAGCGTGTCGTCACCGATCTTCGCGGCGGCGTTCATCGCTTCTTCCAGATCACCCTGTTCGAGCCAGTTCTTCGCCTGCTGCGCGTGATGCGCCCAGACACCGGCGAAGCAGTCGGCCTGCAGCTCCAGCCGCACCGACAGCGCGTTGCCCTGCGCTTCGCTGACCCGGCCGCGCATGCCGTCGATCTTGTCGGTGATCCCCATCAGGTGCTGGACGTGGTGGCCGACCTCGTGCGCGACGACATACGCCTGCGCGAAGTCACCGGGTGCGCCGAGCTGGCGGCGCATGGTCTCGAAGAAGTCGAGGTCCAGGTAGACCTTGGAGTCGCCCGGGCAGTAGAACGGGCCCATCGCCGCCTGGCCGGTGCCGCAGGCGGTGCGGGTGGCGTTGCTGTAGAGCACCAGACCGGGCTTCTGGTACTGCGCCTGGGCCTGGCGGAACACGCCGTCCCACACATCCTCGGTCGAAGCGAGCACGGTCGAGATGAAGCGGGCGTTCTGGTCCTGCGGGGCTGCGCGAGTCTGGCCAGCGGGCGCCTGCTGTACAACCGCCGGTTCACCGCCGCCCGTGCCGCCGAGCACGCCGATCACTGTCATCGGGTTGACCCCGAACACCCAGCTCGCCACCAGCGCGATCGCGATCGTGCCCAGCCCGACCCCGCGGCGTCCGCCCATGCGGCCCCCGCCCCCGCCGCTGGCGCCATCCTGGCCACGGCGGTCTTCCACCTGGTTGCTCTCTCGCTGTCCGTCCCACTTCATGGTGTGTGCTCCTCAGTGCGGTGTGAATTGTTACCGCCGATGCCGTGATCATGCCAGCCGCGACAACCCTCGGGAACCGCCGGGGTTCAGGTTCCCGGTCCCCCGCTCCAGTAGCCCGGCATGCTGTAGCTGTGCTTGAGGAAATCCACCCACAGCCGCACCCGCAGCGGCAGGTGCCGCACATGCGGCAGCACGGCGTAGATCCCGTTCGGTGGCGCGGCGTGGTCGTCCAGCACGCTGACGAGGCGGCCGTCGCGCAGGTCGGCGTCCACTTCCCAGGTGCTGCGCCAGGCGACCCCGAGTCCCTGCAGGCACCAGGCGTGCAGCACTTGCCCATCCGAGCAATCGAGCCGACCGGGTGGCCGCAGGTACTGCACCGCGCCGTCGATCCGGAAGGCCCAGCCGCGCGACTGGCTGGCCTCGGAGCTGAGCGTCAGGCACTCGTGGCGCATCAGGTCGAGCGGCTGCTGCGGCGTGCCGGCCCGCGCCAGGTAGGCCGGAGCGGCCACGCAGCGGCGGCGGTTGTCGGCCAGCCGCACCGAAATCAGGCTGGAGTCGGGCATGTCGCCGACGCGCACCGCGCAGTCGTAGCCCTCGTTGACCATGTCGATGATGCGGTCCGACAGGTTCAGCGACAGCGACACCTCCGGGTGCAGCGCCAGGAACCGCGGCAGCAGCGGCGCCACATGCCGGCGGCCAAACCCACCCGGCGCGGTGATGCGCACATGGCCGCTCGCCTTCACGCCGCCCGCGCTGACGCTGGCTTCGGCGCTGGCGAGGTCGGCGAGCACGCGGGTGCAGTCTTCGAGGAAGGCGCTGCCCTCGTGGGTCAGCGTGAGCTTGCGCGTGGTGCGCACGAGCAGCTTGACGCCCAGGCGCTTTTCCAGCGCGTCCATGCGCCGCCCCATCATCGCCGGGGCCACCCCCTCATTCGCGGCGGCGGCCGTCAGACTGCCGCGCTGAACAATCGCGACAAATGACTCGATTTGTTTGAGCTTATCCATTGATTCAGGGGAGTGAATAATATTTATACGCGAGGGCTTGAGTCTGAATCGCCAACTAATTACGCCCAGGTTGGATATTGCATTTGGCGGTTAATCTGAACTATTCACGGGAGGCCCCCTATGCATGGGGTGACATATGGTTTTTCAATTGGGTATGATTTTTTCAAATTAACCGACGGACCTTATTCATCAAGGGCCGTCACAAACCCAGAGGAAACACCATGAAAAAGTTCACCACCCTTGCCGCACTGGCCGTTTTCAGCCTGTTCAGCCACGCGGCGCACAGTGCCGAACTGCTGACGAACGGCAGCTTCGAGAGCGCCGTCAACCTGAACGCGGGCGGGTATTGCTACCAAGGCTTTGGCGACAACTGTGGCCCGATCCAGGGCTGGACCGGCAGCACGCCGGCAGTGATCGCGCAGGACTCGGCTCCCTGGAGCAACCCTGGCAGTCTGCCCGGGTTCAATGCCAGTTTCGGCAACCAGATCGCGGGTGTACAGACCCACCCTGCGCTTGGACAAAGTTCGCTTGAGCAGACGGTGAACGGCGCCGGTGGCCTGTACACCCTGAGCTGGTACGACGCTGGCCGCATTGGCGACGGTGGTCAGACCTACCAGGTGAACTTCGGTGGCTCGACCATCGGCACCTTCGGCGTCAACTCGGGCCAAGGCTGGTCGCTCAACAGCTTCACGTTCACGGCCGCCGGCGGCAGTCAACTGCTGTCGTTCGTGGGCGTGGGCTCGCAAACGGATGGAACGGTCTTCCTGGACAAGGTCAGCCTGACCGGTGCGCCGGCCGTCTCGCCGGTGCCGGAACCTGAGTCGCTGGCGATGATGCTGGCGGGTCTGGGCGTGCTGGGTGGTGTGGCGCGCCGCCAGCGCAAGGCTGTCTAAGCCAGTCTGACCGTTCCTTGTCGGCCCGGTGTGGTGGAGGCTCTCCGCTGCACCGGGCTGATTGCATTCATGAAAGTTCTGAATCATTCGATTTGCATCCACACAATGGCATGCGAAGTCTGGAATAGATTCACGGGATGGACAAGCCCTCTCCCCATGCCGTTCTCTTCGACGCCTACGGCACGCTGTTCGACGTCTACAGCGTCGCACTGACGGCCGAGCAGTTGTTCCCTGGCCGGGGCGAGGCGCTGTCGCTGCTGTGGCGCGAGAAGCAGATCGACTACACCCGCCTCATCACCATGAGTGCGCCCGACGGCAGCCGCTACCGCCCGTTCTGGGAGCTGACCCGCGCCGCGCTGCGCTACGCCTGCGCACGGTTGCAACTGGCGCTGACGCCCGAGTCCGAAGACCACCTGATGAACCAGTACCGCCACCTGAGCGCCTTCCCCGAGGTGCGCGAGGTGCTGGACGGCCTGAAATCGCGGGGCATCCCGACCGGCATCCTCAGCAACGGCGACCCCGACATGCTCGGCATCGCGGTGCGCAGCGCCGGGCTCGGTCCGCTGCTCGACCACGTCATCAGCGTCGAGCCGGCGCGGGCCTTCAAGACCGATCCGCGCGCCTACGCCCTCGGCCCGAAGACGCTGGGCCTGCCCGCGAAACAGATCCTGTTCGTCTCCAGCAACGGCTGGGACGCGCTCGGCGCCACCTGGTTCGGCTTCACGACGCTGTGGGTCAACCGGGCCGGCGCACCGCTCGAAACGCTCGGCACCGAGCCGACCCGCGTGGGCGCCAGCCTGGGCGATGTCCTGAATTTCTTTCCTTCCTGATTCCATTCCATCGATCCGACCCCGAGGTTCCCACCATGACCGCACGCACCACGATCCACGGCCTGCAAGTGGCCACCGAGCTGTTCCGCTTCATCGAGGATGAAGTGCTGCCGAACACCGGCGTTGCCTCGGCGACGTTCTGGGCCGGCTTCGACGCCCTCGTCAGCGACCTCGCGCCGAAGAACGCCGCGCTGCTGGCCGAGCGTGACCGCATCCAGCTGGAGATGGACGCCTGGCACAAGGCCCACCCCGGCCCGATCGCCGACATGGCCGCCTACCGCGCTTTCCTGACGCAGATCGGCTACCTCGTCCCGGTGCCCGAGACCGTGCAGACCACGACCGCCAACGTGGACGCCGAACTGGCGCTGCAGGCCGGCCCGCAGCTGGTGGTGCCGATCCTGAACGCCCGCTACGCGCTGAACGCCGCCAACGCCCGCTGGGGCTCGCTGTACGACGCGCTGTACGGCACCGACGCGATCTCCGAGGCCAACGGCGCCGAGAAGGCCGGCGGCTACAACCCGGTGCGCGGCGCCCGCGTGATCGAGTTCGCCCGCAACTTCCTCGACCAGGCCACCCCGCTGGCCGGCGCCACCCACAAGGACGCCACTGGCTACCGCGTCGAAGGCGGCAAGCTGGTGGTCGCGCTGAAGGGTGGCGCCACCGCCAGCCTCGACAACCCGGCCCAGTTCGTCGGCTACCAGGGTGACGCCGTGGCGCCGACCTCGGTGCTGCTGGTGAACAACGGGATGCACATCGACATCCTGATCAACCGCACGACCGCCACCGGCAAGACCGACGCCGCGGGCGTGTCCGACGTGGTGGTCGAGTCCGCGCTGTCCACCATCCTCGACCTGGAAGATTCGGTCGCTGCGGTGGACGCCGAAGACAAGGTGCTGGCCTACCGCAACTGGCTCGGCATCCAGCTCGGCACGCTGACCGAAGAAGTCAGCAAGGGCAGCAAGACCTTCACCCGCCGCCTGAACGCCGACCGTGTCTACACCGGCCCGAACGGCGGCGAGGTCGTGCTGCACGGCCGCTCGCTGATGTTCGTGCGCAATGTCGGCCACCTGATGACCAACCCGGCCATCCTGTGGGGCGCGGAAGGCCGTGAAATCCCCGAAGGGATCATGGACGCCGTGGTCACCACGACCATCGCCCTGCACGACCTGCAGCGCCACGGTGCCAACGGCCTGAAGAACAGCCGCACTGGCAGCGTCTACATCGTCAAGCCGAAGATGCACGGCCCGGCTGAAGTGGCTTTCGCGGGCGAGCTGTTTGGCCGCGTCGAGCAACTGCTCGGCCTGCCCGACAGCACCGTCAAGCTCGGCATCATGGACGAGGAGCGCCGCACGTCGGTGAACCTGAAGGCGTGCATCGCGGCGGCCTCGTCGCGCGTGGCCTTCATCAACACCGGCTTCCTCGACCGCACCGGCGACGAGATGCACACCGCCCTGCACGCCGGCCCGATGATGCGCAAGGGCGACATCAAGTCCAGCGCCTGGATCGCGGCCTACGAGCGCCGCAACGTGCTGATCGGCCTGTCCTGCGGCCTGCGCGGTCGTGCGCAAATCGGCAAGGGCATGTGGGCCATGCCCGACCTGATGGCCGCGATGATGGAGCAGAAGGTCGGCCACCCGAAGGCCGGCGCCAACACGGCATGGGTGCCGAGCCCGACCGCCGCGACGCTGCACGCGCTGCACTACCACCAGATCAGCGTGGCCGCGGTCCAGCAGCAGATCGAGGCCAGCGGTGACGCGTCGAACCCCGCGCTGACCGACAAGCTGATGACCGACCTGCTGACCGTGCCGGTCGTGGCCGAAGCCAAGTGGTCCGACGCCGAGCGCCAGCAGGAAATCGACAACAACGTGCAGGGCATCCTGGGCTACGTCGTGCGCTGGGTGGACCAGGGCGTGGGCTGCTCGAAGGTGCCGGACATCCACAACATCGGCCTGATGGAAGACCGCGCGACGCTGCGGATTTCGAGCCAGCACCTGTGCAACTGGCTGCTGCACGGCGTGGTCACCGAGCAGCAGGTGCGCGAGGCGTTTGCGCGCATGGCGGTGGTGGTGGACGGGCAGAACGCGGGTGATCCGCTCTACAAGTCGCTGGCGGCTAACCCGGACGGCGCGGCGTATCAGGCGGCGCTGGATCTGGTGTTCAAGGGGCAGACGCAGCCGAGTGGGTACACGGAGCCGTTGCTGCACGCGTGGCGGTTGAAGGTGAAGGCGGCCTGATCGGTCCGCGCTTCAGAGGAGACGGCGCTGGCGGGCGCCGCCTCCATTTGCCTCGCGAGATAATGAACTACGCTGCAAGCCGTTGATTTTATTCGGTTTTATTCAATTCGGCGTTTCATTATCAAACGACCAAGATAATGAACCTTGGTCCTGCGTCTCTTTCGAGGGCTTGGTGTACCGGGCCTGCTGGCGAGACGCCGCAGGCAGCGGCTCCAGCAGACCTTGGCTGACCCATTGGCGCAACTGTCGGGATGCGGCCAGCGTGTCCCAGCCGCTGATGGCACGCAGCTTGGCGTTGCCGAGCGACCCCTCCCGATCGATCCAGTCGCTCACCTCGTCCCACACGCTGGGGCGTTCGAGGTTCAACAACGTCACCGTCACGCTTTCGACGGCGGCCTCGGTGGACTGCCGGTACTGCGGCGGATAGAGCTTGGCCGCCGCCATCTCCGAGAACATCATCTTCACGCCCTCGCCGGCGTCGATGTTGGGCGCCACCGGGAATTCGCGCAGGTTCTGGGCGATGAGGGGATTGCGGGCCTGGCTGCCGGCCCTGGCAATGTTGTCCGGGGTGATGCGGCCGGGGAGCATGCCCGGGCTTTCCACGTCGATCCGGTCATCGAAGATGCGGATGAAGATGTCCCGATTGAGGTGGTAATCCCGGTGGATCACGGCATTGACGATGGCCTCTTTCACTACCCGTTCCGGGTAGCGATGACGCGTCTTGAAGCCACTGCCGACCAGTGTCAGCCCTTGTGCCAACTCATCCAGGACCGCACGCACGGCAGCATCGATCTGTTCGATCAGGGGGCCGCGCAGGGTCTTGGGTGGCTTGCGCAGGTTGGGTGTCGAACTGCTGCCAACTTCTTTGCCAGCGTAGACCAGCAGCCGAATGTCCGCACGGGTGCCGGACGCGGCCAGCAGGCTTCCCGGCTCCTCGGCGAACAGCAACACTGCGGCGCGGCGCGGTTGGACTTGTTCCTCTGCTGAGCCGGTCTTCACGGTGTCCGCCAGACCGATTCGCTGCATCTGCTCGGCCATGTCTCCGGTTCTCAAGCCGCGGCTGCGCACGAAGGTGTGCCAGACCGGTGTGTCCAGCAAGCGCAGCGGGATGGCAACGGGTTCGCTCTCGGCGCTGCGTTCGCCACGTTGGTAGGACAGTTCGGTGATTTCGGTGGCGCCCAGTTGACGGTTGCTGGCATCTCCGCGTGTCCATGTGCCGCCGTCCACCACGGAATGCACGCGGTCGCTTTTCTCCACACGCACCAGCACCACATCCCCTGCCTTGCCGTCCCGCAGTGTGCAGGGCAGGCGGTAGACGCCGATGCCGTCCATTGATGGGTTGAACTGGGTGCGGCATTTGCGTTGCAGTTCATCCAGTGCTTCCGGATTTTCCTGGATGCCCCAGAGGCGCTGCTGCGGCTTCTCGCCGGCCCGGAGTTCCTTGGCATCGCCAATGCCGATGACCAGCACGCCACCTTCCGTATTGGCAAACGCGCAGATCGTTTCCAGCATCTTGGCGATCTTGCCCGCCCCCAGGCGCTTGAAGTCGAGTGTTCGGGATTCGGCTGACTTCAGCAGTGCCGCCAGACGATCGGCGGCCTGCGGGGGAGGGAGATCTTTCATGGCGGTATTCTGCCGGCCGTCGCCTGCGGACATGGATTTGCTGCAGCCCGCTCGATTTCAAAAATTCTGATTCCAGGTGGCCACCGGCCCGCTAGGATGCGGCGCACCTCCCACGACCCTGCTGCGCTGTGTTTGACGTCACACCTGAAGACATCCTCGGACTTGATGACGAGGCACTGCGCGAACTGGTTGGCCGGCTCTGCGAAGCCGAACTGGTGAGCCGGCGGCTGTCTCCACTTGCTGTGACCTGGGGCGGCAGCCAGACAGCCAAGGATGGCGGGATCGATGTTCGTGTGGCCCTGCCCGAAGGGACATCCATCGACGGCTTCGTGCCACGGTTCTCGACCGGTTTTCAGGTCAAGAAACCGGACATGGGGGCTGCCAAGATTGCTCTGGAGATGCGTCCTACCGGATCGATCCGTGCGGTGATCCAAGCTTTGGTGGACGAGGCAGGGGCTTACGTGATCGTCAGTTCGGCGGCATCGGTCTCCGCAAGTTCGCTCGATCGTCGATGCAAAGCCATGCGCTCTGCCTTGTCTGATGTAGATGGCGCCGATCGACTCCACCTCGACTTTTACGACCAGACCCGATTGGCCACCGCAGTCCGCCAACATCCGGGAATCATTGCCTGGGTCCGGCAGAAGGTCGGCCGGTCGCTGCCGGGCTGGCAGCCCTTTGGTGCGTGGTACGGTGGGGTTGAAGGTGTCGACGCAGAGTATCTGCTCGACGGTGCGCTCCGGCTGCATCTGGGGCATCGGATGGAGGAGCCAGCGCGGCCGGTCGCCGATGCGATCGATGAACTGAGAGACGAACTGCGTCAGCCCGGCAAGGTCGTGCGACTGGTCGGTCTGTCTGGAGTGGGCAAGACACGATTCGTGCAGGCCCTGTTCGATGACCGGGTGGGCAGTCGAGCTTTGCCGAGATCGCTGGCGGTCTATACCAATCTGGCGGACGACCCGGATCCCCAGCCGGTTGGCATGGCCTCCGATCTGCTTGCGCATCAGATGCCCGTCGTGCTGGTTGTGGATAACTGTCCTCCCGACTTGCACCGCCGGCTTTCGGAGCAATGCACAAAATCCGGCGGCACTGTGAGCGTCCTCACCGTCGAGTACGACGTGCGGGAGGACGAACTGCCTGAGAACACGCAAGTCGTGACACTCACGACAGCATCTCCTGACCTGATCGAAAAGCTGCTGAGTCGGCGGTTTCCCCACCTGTCGTCGGTGGACTCTCGAACGATTGCCGATGCATCTGGAGGCAATGCGCGTATCGCCGTTGCGCTCGCCGATACCGTGGAACGGACCGGAACGGTCGCCGGCTTGTCGGGCGGGGAGTTGTTCGATCGACTGTTCTGGCAGCGCTCTGCACCAGATGAAGGGCTGCGTCGTGCTGCGCAGGTTTGCGCGCTGGTCTACTCGTTCGATGGCGAAAGTACCGAGCCGGGAAGCGAGCTGGCCCGCCTGGCTGAATTGGCGGAACTGAGTGTCCCGGCCATCTACCGCCACGTTGGCGAGTTGAAGCGTCGTGACTTGGTTCAGAAGCGCGGTGTATGGCGCGCCGTCCTGCCACATGCACTCGCGAATCATCTGGCTGGGCGTGCGCTGGAAGACATCCCCCTCTCCACGATCGAGCGTCTGCTGGTCACGGACGGAACCGAGCGGCTGGCGCGATCGTTTTCCCGACGGCTGTCGTTCCTGCATCGCCATCCCAAGGCGGTGGAGCTTGCGAAAAGGTGGCTGGCGCCGGACGGCTTGCTCGGAAAGATTGCGGATCTGGATGAGTTCGGGGTCAAGCGGGCGATGTTCACGAACATCGCCCCGGTTTCCATGGAGGCCACGCTGGCCGCGTTGGAGCGTGTTGAACGTGAACGGTCACCTGACGATGCTGCAAAGACATGGCGGAAGCATCGGGGCTTGCTGCGCTCGCTCGCCTATGAGTCGGAGTTTTTCGAACGGTGTGCTCGGTTGCTTGTACAGGCCGCTGTATCGATCAAAGAGCACAACCATTCCAATGATCCACGGGGTGCCTTCGTTTCCTTGTTCGCGCCGAGCCTGTCAGGGACCCACGCTCCTCTTGAACAACGCCTGCGCGTCATCGAGTCCCTGTTGAAGGCGTCTGAAAAATCGCGCCAGTCTCTCGGGATCTCCGCGCTGGACAAGGTGCTTGAAACGTACTGCCACGCGTTCCAGCAATTCCAGTTTGGCGCGCGGCCACGAGACTATGGCTTCCAGCCACGAGACGATTCCGCAATCGCGCGCTGGTACGTCACCGCCCTTGGGTTCATCGAGCGATTGGCGTTGAAGGAGGGTGTGCTGGTCGAGGAACTGCGCGATCTGGTCGTGGGCAGATTCCGAAATCTCTGCTGGATCCCCGGGCTGACGGAGGAGTTGGACCAGTTCATGCGCCAACTGGCCACGAGCGAATTCTGGTGTGCCGGCTGGCTTGCCGTGCGTGATACGTTGAAGTTCGACAAAGGGGCCCTTTCTCCAGAGGTATCAGGCTGCCTTGAACGCTTGGCTGCACACCTCAGACCGTCCTCCCTGTCCGACGAGGTTCGCGTCGTGGCCAGCGGTGACCGGGCCGGCCGCTTCTATCTTGAAGATCTGGTCGATGACGAGGACTCGGATGGTGAGTCTGATCGGCTGAACCAGCTTGCTCGGACACTGGCCGCGCAGGTTCTGCATGACGAGTCCGTTTTTTCAGCGGTGTTGCCGGATTTGCTGCACGAAGGCACCCGGGTTTCGTACTTCGGACAAGGCCTTGCACAGGCCGCGTCTGATCACCGCGTCGTGTGGGACCGGATGGTGGCGGAATTCGGCCGGATCGATCCACTGCAACGCAGTTCACGACTCTTGCGTGGGTTTCTGCATCGCCTGTGGGAACTTGACCGAGAGAAGGCGGAAGAGTTGCTGGACGCTGCCGCCGAATGCCCGGTACTTCAGGACGAGCTACCGACATTGCATGTCGCAGGAACTCTGGAGGGGCGCGGCTTCGACAGGCTGATGCGCGTGCTCCGTGCAGGGACGGTTTCTGCTTTGCAGTTCCGTAATCTAGCGTTGTGGAAGGTGACCGACCACCTCACGGGCAACCAGATGAAAGACCTGCTTCTGCTGTTGGCGGACAAGCCAGACGGGCTTGATGTGGCGCTGCAAGTCTTGGACGAGCGACTGCGCTCCGACCTCGTTGCGCAACGCCTGCCCGATGCTGATCTGCTCGACGCAGGCATCCATCTTGTTCACCGATCCACTTTCGAAAAGTCCAACGGGAATGAGGATCGAAGGCTCGCGCGCATCGTGAACACCTGCCTGGCTGGGGCTGAAGGTGAGCAGGCTGCCGTAGCCGCTGTCGTACGGTTGAGAACAGCCGTGGATGCAGGGCAAGCGAAGTTGTCCAGTTATTCGGGTGTTGCCCGCTCCCTGCTGAAGCTGCATCCGCGAGGTGTTCTGGATGTTTTTCTGCAAGGAGATACATCAGGTTGGTGGGCTGACGCTCTGGGCTATGGCCATGGTTACTCAACGCCGTCGGATGGCTTCCTGGTCGATGTCGTCGATCCTGCGGAACTTCTGGCTTGGTGCGACAAGGATCCGGAATGGCGCTATGCACGTGGAGCCTCGGTCGTCACATTTGCGAACCGACCAGTCTCGGATGGTCCCAAGGGCTGGACCGAACACGCCATCGCCCTCCTTCGAAACGCGCCAGTTCTTCAGCGCGTGCTGGAGGTGTTCATCAAGCGATTCCGCCCAACAAGTTGGAGCGGCTCGCGTGCAGCCCTGATTGAAGAAAACGCCCGCTTGCTGGACAGCCTGGAGCCGCATGTTCTATCCAGCCTCTTGCCATTCGTGACTGAAACCAAGACCCGGCTTGTGCAAGAGATCGCGCAGGAACGGAAGTGGGAGACAGAGCGAGACCGCGCCCAAGACGAGCGATTCGAGTGAACCCCTCCACCTCGGTGTCGTCCTGATCTCGGCATACTCCCCGCCATGCCCGAAACACCCCCCCACCGCCACTACCTCCCCCACGACACCCTCCTGACCGTCGTCCGCCACACCCCGCTGGTCTCGATCGACCTCGTCTGCCGCAACGCCCGCGGCGAGGTACTGCTGGGCCTGCGCCAGAACCGCCCGGCGCAGGGCACCTGGTTCGTCCCCGGCGGACGCATCCTCAAGGACGAGCGTGTGGCCGAGGCGCTGCGCCGCATCGCTGCCGCCGAACTCGGCTTCCACCCGGACGAGGTCGCCGCCGCCCGGCCGCTGGGCGTGTTCGAGCACCTCTACCCCGACAACTTCTCCGGCACCGAGGACGTGACGACGCACTACGTCGTGCTCGCCTACGAGGTGACCGTCGGCGGGGACTCTGTCCGCTCGCTCGACAGCCAGCACAGCGCGCTGCAGTGGTGGCCGGTGGACGCGCTGCTCGCCAACGACGCGGTGCACGTCAACACCCGCGCCTACTTCGACGACTCGATCGACTGCACCCGCACCCCATGACGGCGCCCGCGCTGTCCCGGCCGCAGCTCTACGCCATCGTCTTCATCGAGGGCTTCTGCTCGCTCGGCGCCGAGGTGCTCGCGCTGCGGCAGCTCGTGCCGCACCTGGGCAGCTCCATCATCGTCACCGCCCCGACGATCGGGCTGTTCCTGCTCGCGCTGGCTCTCGGGTACCACACGGGGGCCAAGGTCGAGCGGGACTACCTCGCCGCCGTGTCGCGCAACTTCCTGTGGTCGGCGGTGATCTGCGGGGTGGGGCTGGCGGGGGTGAGCGTGGACGGGCTGTTCGCGGGGATGCCGTCGCCGTGGCTGGCCTACCTCGTCTTCATGGCGGCCGTGCTGTGTCCGCTGGCGTGGCTGCTGGGCCAGACCGTGCCCATCCTCACCAACCTGATGCAACACGCCCGGGCCGGCGAGTCGAGCGGCTACGCGCTGTATTACTCGACGCTCGGCTCCTTCCTCGGCTCGGTGACGCTGTCGCTGGGGGTGATGCAGTGGCTGGGCGTGTCGGCGGCGGTGTCGGTGTGCGCGGCGCTGCTGGTGGTCGGCTACGGGCTGGTGAGCGCCCGCAGCGGCCGCACGGCGCTGACGGCGGCGGCGCTGCTGGCGCTGATCGGCGTGGGCCATCTGTGGCTGCGGCCGGGGATCGACACGGCCTACGCGAGCTACAGCGTCGTGCCGGTGCAGCTCGACGGCGCGGTCCACCCGCGCGCGTTCAAGAGCAACAACTCCATCGCCTCGCTGATCGACGAGAGCACGCCGCCGCACTACGCCCGCTACGTCAGCCACATCCGCCGCGTGCTGCTGGAGGACTTCGGCTTCCGCGACCGGCCGATCCTGGTGCTGGGCGCGGGCGGCTTCACGCTGTCGCACCGCGAGACTGAGAACCGCTACACCTACGTGGACATCGACCCCGCGATCCGCGCCATCGCGGAGCAGCACTTCCTCGGCGAAGCGGCGCGCGGCGAGTTCATCGTGGACGACGCGCGGCGTTTCGTGGCGCGCACCGACCGGCGCTTCGACGCCGCGGTGGTCGATGTCTACAGTTCGCACACCTCGATCCCCGGCCACCTCGTCACGCGCGAGTTCTGGCAGAGCACGCGCCGGGTGCTGACCGCCGACGGCGTGCTGATCGCCAACCTGATCCTCGACGGCCAGCTCGCCACGCCCTACGCCCGCAACCTGCTGGCGACGATCGAGAGCGTGTACGGCCGCTGCGCGGTGGAGGTGCTGCACCGCCGACAGCCGCTGAGCAACGTGGTCGTCGTGTGCCACGCGCGCAGCGAGGTGCAGCCGACCAGCGTGTACGTGGACGAGCGCAACGCGGCGGACCTCGATCTGGCGCGTTCCCGATGACCCCTTCGCAGCGGCCCCGCGCCGTGCTCACCAGCGTGTTCTTCGCCTTCGCGTTCGGTCTCGGGCTGTTCGCCGGCGCGATTCCGACGCTGATGCGCCAGACCGGTCTCGACACCGCCGGCCTCGGGCTGGCGCTGACGCTGCACAGCGCGGCCTACGTCGGCGCGATGACCGTGGGCGGGCGGCTGCTGCGCCGCATCGAGGTGCGGCGGTTGATGCGCTGGGTGCTGGTGCTGCACGCGCTGACCTTCGTGGCGCTGTTTGCCGCCGGCTCGCCGCTGGCGCTGACGGCGAGCCTGGTCGCGCTCGGCCTGACCGCCGGCACCGTCGATCTGGCGATGAACACCGATGGCACGGCGCTGGAGCGCGAGGCGGGCCGGCCGGTGCTGATCCGGATGCACGCAGCGGCGTCCGCGGCGTTCGCGGTCGGCGCGATCAGCGGCAGCGTGGTGGCGAGCCAGTTCGGGGCGCTGGCGTGCGCGGGGCTGGCTGTGCTGTCGATCGCGCCCGTGGTGTGGGCGTTGACACGGATCCCGCCGAGGGTGACGGCGGCGCTTGGGGCGCCGTCATCGACGGATGCCGCGGTCGCACCTTCACGCGCCCATCTCGGGCTGCCCGTGGTACTGCTCGGTGTGGTGCTGGGGATCTGCATCGCCGCCGAGATCACCGCGCAGATGTGGTCGGCGCAGTTCCTGGCGCAGCAGGGCGGGCCGAACCCGGCGCTGGCCGGTGCAGGTGCGGCGCTGTTCGCTGGCTGTCAGGCCATCGTGCGCAGCCTGGGCGACACGCTGCGGCATCGCTTCGACGACCACCGCGTCATCACCGTGTCGCTGGTGCTGGCCGCGCTCGGCTTTGCGGCGGTGGCGCTGGCGGACGGGTTCACCAGCAGCGTGCTCGGCTTCGCGCTGGTGGGGGTGGGGACGGCGTGTGTCGTGCCGTGCTGCTTCGCGCTGGTGGCCAAGCAGGCGCCGCAGCGCTCGGCCGATGCGCTGGGCGTGGCCTCGCTGGTGGCCGGTGCGCTGCGGCTGCCGACGCCGCTGTGCCTCGGCTTCGTCGCCGCGACGTGGTCGGATGCGGTGGCCTTTGGCGGGATCGCGGGGCTGCTGGCGGCGGGGGTGGTGCTGGTGGTGTGGATGCACCGGCGGCCGGCGCCAGGGGCCGCTGCGGTCAGCGCCCCAGATCCTTCGCGCTGACCCCCGCGATGCCCCAGTTCTCCTTGGGCATGTCGTGGATCCAGACGCGGATGGCTTCCTTCGGGGCGCCGACGGCTTCGTGCAGCGCCTGCGTGACCTTCTCGATCACGGCGCGCTTCTGGTCTTCGGTGCGGCCTTCGAGCATGTAGATCTGGGCGAATGGCATGGGGTTCTCCTTGAAGATCAGGCGGCGGCGCGCTGGCGGGCCATGGTGATGGCGGTGTCCTCGATCATGTCTTCCTGGCCACCGACCATCTTGCGGCGGCCGAGTTCGACCAGGATGTCGCGGGCGGGGATGCCGTACTTCTTCTCGGCGCGCTTGGCGAAGAGCAGGAAGCTCGAATAGACCCCCGCGTAGCCCAGCGTCAGCGAGTCGCGGTCGATGCGGATGATGTGGTCCATGATCGGCACGACGAGGTCTTCGGCCACGTCCTGGATCTTGAACACGTCCACGCCGGTCTCGATGCCCATGCGCTCGCAGACCGCGATGAACACCTCCATCGGCGTGTTGCCCGCGCCGGCGCCGAGGCCTGCAGCGGCTGCGTCGATGCGGTTCGCGCCGGCCTCGACCGCGGCGATCGAGTTCGCCACACCCATCGCCAGGTTGTGGTGGCCGTGGAAGCCGAGTTCGGTCTCGGGCCTCAGCGCCGCGCGCACCGCGCCGAGGCGCGCCTTCACGTCCTCGGGCAGCATGTAGCCGGCCGAGTCGGTGATGTAGAGGCAGTTGGCGCCGTAGCTCTCCATCAGCTTCGCCTGCGTGACCAGCTTCTCCGGGCTGGCCATGTGGGCCATCATCAGGAAGCCGACCGTGTCCATGCCGAGCTTGCGGGCGTAGGTGATGTGCTGTTCGCTGACATCGGCTTCGGTGCAGTGGGTGGCCACGCGGATGGTGTGCACGCCGAGGTCGTGCGCCATCTGCAGGTGCTCGACGGTGCCGATGCCCGGCAGCAGCAGGGCGGAAACCTTGGCCTGCTTCATCAGCGGAATCACCGCGCCGAGGTATTCCTCGTCGGTGTGCGCCGGGAAGCCGTAGTTGACGCTGGAGCCGCCCAGGCCGTCGCCGTGGGTGACCTCGATCAGCGGCACGCCGGCCGCGTCCAGCCCGCAGGCGATCGAGCGCATCTGGTCGAGCGTCATCAGGTGGCGCTTGGGGTGCATCCCGTCGCGCAGCGTCATGTCGTGGACGGTGATCTTGCGGCCGTGCAGACCGGACAGCGGTGCAGTGGTGGTGGTCGTCATGGTGGTGTGTCTCCCTTCAGGCGGCCACGGCGGGCGCAGCGGGGGCGGTCGGCCGCAGGACCAGTTCGCCCTTGAGGATCTCCTCGGCGAACATCTCGGCGGTGCGGGCGGCGGCGGCGGTCATGATGTCGAGGTTGCCGGCGTACTTGGGCAGGTAGTCGCCCAGGCCCTCGACTTCGAGGTAGACCGACACCCGCTTGCCGTCGAACACCGGCCCGTTGACCAGCCGGTAGCCGGGCACGTACTTCTGTACCTCGGCCAGCATGGCGTGGACCGAGGCGGTGATGGCGGCCTGGTCCGGCTCGTCCTCGGTCAGGCAATGCACCGTGTCGCGCATGATCAGCGGCGGCTCGGCCGGGTTGATGACGATGATCGCCTTGCCCTTCTTCGCGCCGCCGACCTTCTCCACCGCGCCCGCGGTCGTGCGGGTGAACTCGTCGATGTTCTTGCGCGTGCCGGGGCCGACCGAGCGGCTCGACACGGTCGCGACGATCTCTCCGTAGGCGACCGGCTGCACGCGGCTGACCGCGGCGACCATCGGGATCGTCGCCTGCCCGCCGCAGGTGACCATGTTGACGTTCATCTCGCCGGAGCCGACGTGCGCCTTCAGGTTCACCGGCGGCACGCAGAACGGCCCGATCGCGGCCGGCGTCAGGTCGATCATCAGCGCGCCTTGTTCGTTCACCTTGCGCGAGTTCTCGGCGTGGACATAGGCCGAGGTGGCGTCGAAGACGATCTGCACGCCGTCCGCCTGCATGTGCGGAATCAGGCCGTCCACGCCGTCCGACGTGGTCTTGATGCCCATCTCGCGGGCGCGTTTCAGGCCGTCGGATTCGGGGTCGATGCCCACCATCCACACGGGTTCGAGCACGGCGGAGCGCTGCAGTTTGGCGAGCAGGTCGGTGCCGATGTTGCCGGGCCCGATCAGGGCGCACTTGATCTTGCGGTTCTGTGTCATGGGGAGCTTTCGGGGTTATTCGACAAAGCGCATCGACACGCTGCCCAGGTCCTGGAAGCGCACGTTCACGCTGTCGCCGGCCTTCACCGCGATGGCTTCCGTGACGCCGCCGGTCATGATGAAGGTGCCGGCGGGGATCTCCTGGCCGCGCGCGCCGAGGTGGTTGGCCATCATCGCGACCGCCGCCGCCGGGTGACCGAGCACCGCCGCACCGGCCGCCATCGACACGATCTGGCCGTTTTTCTCCAGCACCACGCCGAGCGTGCGCAGGTCGAGTTCCTCGACATTGCGCGAGCGCCCGCCGATCACGAAGCGCGAGGCCGAGGTGTTGTCGGCGACGACGCTCTTCAGGTCGAACTTGAAGTCGCGGTAGCGGCTGTCGATGATTTCCACCGCGGGCAGCACGAAGTCGATCGCCGCCATCACCGTGCCGACGTGGCAGCCAGGGCCCTTCAGCGGCGCCTTGGTGACGATGCAGATCTCGGCTTCCACCTTCGGGTGGATCAGCTCGGACATCCTGATCTCGCCGCCGTCCGGGCGCGCCATGTAGTCGCTGACGAAGCCGAAGCAGGGGGTGTCCACGCCCATCTGCTTCATCTTCGCGAACGAGGTCAGCCCGGCTTTCAGGCCGACGGTCTTGTTGCCGCGGGCTTCCTTGCGGCGGCGGATCTCGTCCTGGATCGCGTAGGCGTCGTCCCAGTCCATCTGGGGGTAGTCGTCGGTGATCTTGGTGATGTCGCGGGCGTTCAGCTCGGCGGCCTCGACGTGGAGGGCGAGCAGTTCGATGGTCTGGCGGTCGAGTTGCATGGTGTGGGTTCCGCTCTTGTCTCTCGGGGTTCAGATGAAGCGCACCGAGGTGCTGCCCAGGCCGCCGACGCTGCAGTGCAGGCTGTCGCCGGCTTTCACCGGGACCAGCGGCGACTGCGAGCCCGACAGGATCACGTCGCCCGCCTTGAGCGAGATGCCCAGCCGGCCGAGCGTGTTCGCGAGCCACGCCACGGCGTTGACCGGCGAGCCCTGGACGGACGCGCCGCACGAGGTGGAAATGATTTCGCCGTTCTTCTCCAGCACCATGCCGGCCAGCGCCAGGTCGAGGTCACGCGGGCTGCGGCGCGTGCCCCCCAGCGTCAGCACGCCACACGAGGCGTTGTCCGCGACGGTGTCCTGGATCTTGATCTTCCAGTCCTTGATGCGCGAATCGACGATCTCGAAACACGGCATCACGCAGTCGGTCGCGCGCAGCACGTCGGCCGCCGTCACGCCCGGGCCGGTCAGGTCGCGCGCCAGGATGAAAGCGACTTCCGCCTCGGCCTTGGGCGCGATCATCTTGGACGTGTCCACCGGCTCGCCCTCGTTGAACACCATGCCGGAGAGCAGGTGCCCGAAGTCCGGCTGGTTCACGCCGAGCATGTCCATCACCACCTTGCTCGTCACGCCGATCTTCTTGCCGATCACGACCTCGCCCGCGTCGAGGCGGCGCTGGATCATGCGGAGCTGGATCTGGTAGGCGTCGTCGATGGTGATGCCGGGTTCGCGGTTGGTCAGCGGCTCGACGGGGATGCGGCTGAGCAGCGAGGCGTACAGCTCGTCGCCGTAGCGCTGGATCGTCTGGGTGTCCATCATGGTGGGTGGTACTCGGTGGGGCGGGCGTGGCGGGCGTGGGTGCCCGCGTGCGCGGGCATGACGGTGTGTGGGGGGGTCAGCGGGCGGCGTTCGCGTCGGCTTCGGCGAGGAAGTTGGCGACCAGTTGCGCGAAGCGGGCGCTGTGCTCGATCTGCGTCCAGTGGCCGCAGTGGCCGAAGACGTGGAGCTGGCTGTTCGGGATCCAGTCGGCCAGCGTCAGCGAGTTGGACAGCGGGATGACCTGGTCCTCGCGGCCGTGGATCACCAGCGTTTCGTGGGGCAGGGCGCGGAGGGCGGCTTCCGGGCTGGCCATCGCATCGACCCAACGCTGGCGCGGTGACGGGAACATCGCGGAGAACGACTCCTGGAAGCCCGGCCGGATGCTGGCCTGGTAGCGCAACTCGGCCAGCTCGTCCGTGACCAGCGCGCGGCTGTACGCGAAGATGTCCAGCAGTCCGCGCATCGCCTCGAACGAAGGTTCGTAGCCCCAGACCGCGTCCAGCCCCGGCGTGATCGGGAAGGGCACGCCGGCCGCGCCCATCAGCACCAGCCGCCGCACCCGCTCTGGCGCCCGGATCGTCAGCGCCAGCGCCAGCGCGCCGCCGAAGGAGTTGCCCACCAGATCGACCTGCGGCAGCTCCAGCGCGTCCATCAGGTCCAGCGCCTGCTGTACCCAGGTGTCCATGATGTAGGCGGTGCCGGCCGGGCGGTCCGTGTAGCCGAAGCCGACCATGTCGGGCGCGATCACGCGGCGGGTCTGCGCCAGGCCGGGCATCACCAGCCGCCAGTTCGCCCAGGCCGACACGCCGGGGCCGGAGCCGTGGATGAAGAGCACCGGCGGCTGGCCAGGTGCGGCGCTGCCGAGGTCGTGGACGTTGGTGTCGAAGGTGCCGGTGCAGACGCGGCGGCCGAGTTCGGGGTTCATGGGCATGACCTTAGGTGCCGCACCTGATACTGTCCAATACCGAATAGTTCGATCTCGATACCACGGAGGTATGTCGCCATGGACCTCAAGCAGATGCGCTACTTCCTCGCCGTCGCCGAGGAGCGCCACCTGGGCCGCGCCGCCGAGCGCCTGCACATGGCGCAGCCGCCGCTGACCCGCCAGATCCACGCGCTGGAGGACGAACTCGGCGCGCCGCTGTTCACCCGCACGCCCAAGGGCATGGAGCTGACTGAGGCCGGGCAGACGCTGCTCGACGAGGTGCCGAACCTGCTGGCGCTGGCCCAGCGTGCCCGCGAGCGCACCCGCGCTGCCGGGCGCGGCGAGACTGGGCGGCTGGACGTGGGGCTGTTCGGCTCGGGCGTGCTGGACGTGATCCCGCGGCTGCTGGCGCGCTTCCACGCCGAGCGGCCGGACGTGCAGATCGTGCTGCACACGATGACCAAGGCCGAGCAGCTCGAAGCCCTGCGCGAGCGCCGCATCAGCGTCGGCTTCAACCGGCTGGTGCCGCCAGAGCCGGACCTGGTGATCGAGACCGTGCTGCGCGAGCAGATGCGCGTGGCGCTGCCCGAGGGACACCGGCTGTGCGCGCAGGCGTCGGTGCGCATCCCTGATCTGGTGGGCGAGCCGATGATCCTGTATCCGAACCTGCCGCTGCCGGGGCTGGCGCAGCAGGTGATGCAGGCCTTCGCGCAGGAGGGCACGCCGCTGCAGATCGAGCAGGAGGTCGAGGACGTGCTGACCGCCATCGCGCTGGTGGCCGGCGGTTTCGGCGCCTGCGTGACCACGGCCAGCAGCGAGAGCCTGCGCCTGCCGGGGGTCGTCTACCGGCCGCTGGATTGCGCGTACCTGCGCGACATTGAGCTGAGCTGCATCCACCGGCGGGGGGATGTGTCGCCGGTGCTGGGGGCGTTTCTGGCGGTGGTGCGTGGGTCCTCGCCTTCGCGAGGATGACGGGGAGAGGGCGGACTACTCGATCACCAGCCGGTCGATCCACCGCACCCCCGCCGCCACGTCATCGCGCAGCGCCGGCCGATACGGCGGCTTGTCCGCCTGCGCTGGCGGCGCGCTGATCAGGTTCAGGTCGATCGACTGCGGCCGCCCGACCAGCCCGGTGTCCGTGCGCTCCAGCTGGTAGTACAGCCCGTTCCACAGCTTCGCGCCGAACTCCTTGGGCAGCTTGAACAGGAACAGCAGGTGGTGCTCCAGCCACGTCAGGTCGGTCGGCGTCACCGTGCCTGGGTTCGGATACGGGTAGGGCACGTGGCAGCTCACCTCGCCGCCGCCTTCGACGCACTTGAATTCCTTCATCGACAGGAAATGGTCGGAGAACTTCGCGTGGTCCATGTGGACGGCGAAGGCCACCGTGCCGTCCGGGCGGGGCGTGAACTCCACGGTGCCGAGCGGCAGGCGCTGCTGGTCGCGGGTGATGGCGACGAGGGCCTTGGTGCCTTGCAGCTCCCAGGCGCTGGCCGCACCGGGCAGGGCACAGACCGAGGCCGTGGTCAGCAGCGCGAAGGCGGTCAGCGTGGTCAGGCGGGCGGGCTTGGGCATGGTCTGTCCTCGGGTGGGCGGTGAGGGGGCAGGCCACAGCGTAGCCGTTCCCACCTTGCCCGAACAGGCCGCGGCCGTGTCGCCGCGTCAGGCCGCCTGCTGCAGGCCGGCTGCTGCGCTGCTGCGCGACAGGATCTCGTCGACCAGCGTCTGCTTGAGCGCCTCGGCCTGTTCGTTGGCGCCCTGGCAGGTGCCCGCGGCATGGTGACCGCCGCCGCCGTGCTCCAGCATCAGCGCACCGATGTCCATGCGGTTGCGCCGGCCGAAGATGGACTTGCCCACGGTGTAGACGGTGTTGAGCTTCTCGCGGCCCCACAGGACGTGCATCGAGATGTCGCACTGCGGGAACATCGCGTAGACCACGAAGCGGTTGCCCGCGTAGATGACCTCCTCGTCGCGCAGGTCCAGCACCACCAGGTTGTCGCGCACCTGGGCGACGCGCCGGATCTGATCGCGGAACAGCGCGTGCTGCGAGAAGAACAGCTCAATGCGCTCGCGCACGTCCGGCAGCGCCAGGATCTCGTCGATGCGCATGTCCCGGCAGCACTCGATCAGCTTCATCATCAGCTGGTAGTTCGAGATGCGGAACTCGCGGAAGCGCCCGAGCCCGGTGCGGGCGTCCATCAGGAAAGACAGCAGCTCCCAGCCCTTGGGGTCGAGCACGTCGTCGCTGCTGAAACCGGCCGAGTCCGCCTTGTCCACGGCCTCCATCATCGCGTCGCTGACCCGTGGGAAGCGGGCCTTGCCGCCGAAGTGGTCATACACCACACGGGCCGCCGACTTGGCATCGGCCAGCAGCACATAGCCCGGCGTGTCCCGGCCCTGGTTGCGGATGGCCTCGCTGGCGTGGTGGTCGAAGCACAGGCCGCAGCCGGGCACGTAGGGGACGTTGGTGAGGATGTCGCGCGCGGTGACCGCCACCTTGCCGTCCTGCACGTCCTTGGGGTGGACGAAGGTGATGTCGTCGATCAGGTCCAGCTCGCGCAGCAGCACGGCGCAGACCAGGCCGTCCATGTCGCTGCGGGTCAGCAGGCGGTATTTTTGCGGGGTCGAAGAGGTCATGGTCAGGGGGTCCTGGTGAACGCGTGGATGTCGGACATATCGGCATCCGCGGACCTCGCTTGACGCCTGTGGGCCTATTCGGCCGCCGCGGCGATCAGCGCCGCCAGCGCCTGCGCGACATCCTCCGCCGACACCCCTTCACCCAGCGCCACGGGAGCCTCCGGCATGGCCGCCGCCCCTTCCGTTTTCAGCCGCTTCACCCAGTTCCCCGCATCGCGCCCGCCGGCAAACGCCTGGCTCTGCAGCAGCACGCGCCCGTCCGCCGCGGCGAGCTTGAAGTAGAACTGCCCGTCCGCCTCGCGGTACTGCTTGAACACGGCCAGCGCGGCCTTGTCCGCCTTCGCCGTGACCGTGGCGGCCACGGGCGCGGCGACCATGCGGCGCAGGCCCACCGCTTCACGCAGCTGCAGCAGCAGCGGCGCAGCTTCGGCGCGGGCCTTGGCGGCGCCAGCCATCAGGATCGCCTCCAGCTCGGCCGGCTGGGCGATCAGGGCCTCGTAGCGCGTCCGCATCGGCGCGAGTTCGCCGTTGATCAGCTCGAACAGCCGCTGCTTGGCCTCGCCCCAGCCCAGTCCCTGGCGCAGCGCGTCGCGGAAGGCGGCGTTCTGCGCGGGCGTGCCGAAAGCGTCGTGCAGCGTGACCAGCGCCGAGCCCTCGGGATCCTTCGGCTCGCCCGGCAGCTTCGAGTCGGTGACGATGCGCGCGATCGCGTCCTTCAGCGCCTTCGCGCCGCCTTCGAACAGCGGGATCGTGTTGTCGTAGCTCTTGCTCATCTTGCGGCCGTCGAGGCCGGGCAGCAGCGCCATCTCGGCCTCGACCACGGCTTCCGGCAGCACGAAGAAGTCCGTGCCTTGGCCGTAGAGGTGGTTGAAGCGCTGCGCCACGTCGCGCGCCATCTCGATGTGCTGGATCTGGTCGCGGCCGACCGGGATCTGGTGGGCGTTGAACATCAGGATGTCGGCGGCCATCAGGATCGGGTAGCTGAACAGGCCCATCGTGATGCCGGCGTCCACGTCCTCGCCGGCGGCCAGGTTCGCGTCCGCAGCGGCCTTGTAGGCGTGGGCGCGGTTCATCTGGCCCTTGGCGGTGACGCAGGTCAGCAGCCAGGTCAGCTCGGGGATCTCGGGGATGTCGCTCTGGCGGTAGAGCGTGACGCGCGCGGGGTCGAGGCCTGCCGCCAGCCAGGTCGCGGCCAGCTCCAGCCGCGAGCGCTCGATGCGCAGCGGGTCGTCGCACTTGATCAGTGCGTGGTAATCGGCGAGGAAGAAGAAGCTCTCGACGTCGGTGCGGCGGCTGGCGATCACGCAGCGCCGGATCGCGCCGACGTAGTTGCCGAGGTGGGGGGTGCCGGTGGTGGTGATGCCGGTCAGGACGCGGGTGGGCATGGTGGGCTGGTGCGGGAGCGACAAGGAAAACCCCGATTGTGACCGGACCCCGCCACCCCGCGCCGCCCGCTCAGCCCTGTGCCTCCGGGCGCGGCTGGTAGCGCGGAAAGGCCTGCGCCATCGCCTGGTAGGCCTGCCGCTCGTCCTCGGTGGTGGCCGGGGGCAGGGCGATGTGCAGCACCGCGTAGAGGTCGCCGGCCGGGTGACCGGGCAGGCCGCGGCCCTTCAGGCGCAGCCGGCGGCCCGGCGTCGAGCCGGGCGGAATCGTGAGCTGGACGTCGCCTTCCGGCGTCGGCGCGGTGACGGTGGCGCCGAGCACGGCTTCCCAGGGCGCCGTGGGCAGATCGACCTGCACGTCGCGCCCGTCGACGCGGAACAGCGGATGCGGCTGCAGCGTGATGTCGAGGTAGAGGTCGCCCGCGGCGGCTCCGTCTTCGCCCGCACCGCCCTGGCCGGCCAGCCGCAGGCGTTGTCCGGGGCGCACGCCTTTCGGGATGTCCACCTCTAGGTGCCGGGTCTGCAGCGAGGCCCGTCCCGCGGCATCAACCACCGGGAGGCGCAGCGAGACCGTGCGCCGCGCCCCTTGGTAGAGGTCGATCAGCGCGACCTCCAGCCCGGCGTGGTGGTCGCGGCCGGGGACTGGCTCGCGGTAGCGCGGGCCTTCGCGCCGCCGTGAGCGTCCGGCGGCGCGGGCGAACATCGCCTCGAAGGGGTCTTCTTCCTGGCGGTGCGCCTCGGCGGAGGCTTGCGCGTATTCGCGGTCGAGCGCGTGCTGGCGCCAGGCCTCGTCGTGGGCGGCGCGGCGGTCGGTGTCGATCAGGGCTTCGTGGGCCTCGGCGGCCGCCATGAACTGCTCCTGCGCATTGGGTTCCTGGCTGACGTCCGGGTGGAACTTGCGCGCCAGCTTGCGGTAGGCCTTGCGGATCTCGTCGTGCGTGGCGGTGCGGGCCACGCCGAGGGTGGCGTAGTGGTCCTTGGGGCCGGAGGCCCCGGACGGGCTGGCGTGCGTCATGCGGTGTGGGGGAGGTTCGTGTGGGTCCGTTTTAGCGGTGCCGCTGGACGGTGTCTGTTCGTCATCGCACAGACTGGCCCGCCGGGACCGGCGCACGCTGGATGCCTGCCCATCCGACCGGACCACCACCATGCCCACTGCAGCCGCCCAGATCGTCCACCACGCCGTGGTCCGCACCGACCACCAGCAGGCCCAGGTGCTGCGTTTCGACGAGACGCAGGTGCAGGCGCAGACCGTGCACCTGCAGGCCTACACCACCGCGCAGCACAAGAGCAGCGTGCGCTCGGAGCACGAGTTCTTCGGCGCGGTCTGCGATGCGCTCGACGGCATCGCGCAGGTGCTGGTCACCGGCACGCACACCGCGCTGGCCGATTTCCGCCACTACGTCGACAAGCACCGCCCGCACCTCGCCGCCCACCTCGTCGGCTACGAGGTGGTGGACCACCCGACCGATCCCCAGCTGGTGGCGCTGGCGCGGGCGTTCTTCGAGCGCCAGGACCGGCTGGGGGCGGACGGGATGCTCAGAGCTTGACCATCACGTTGCGCAGCTCGGTGTAGAACTCCAGCGAGTGCACCCCGCCCTCGCGCCCGATGCCTGATGCCTTCGCGCCGCCGAACGCGGTGCGCAGGTCGCGCAGGAACCAGGAGTTGATCCAGCAAAGCCCGACCTCGACCGCCGCGGCCATGCGGTGCGCGGTGCCGAGGTTCTGCGTCCACACCGTCGTGGCCAGGCCGTAGTCGGTGGCGTTGGCCAGCGCGATGGCTTCTTCCTCGGTGTCGAAGGGCGCGATGTGGCAGCAGGGGCCGAAGACCTCCTCGCGCACCACGCTGGCGGTCTCGGGCAGGCCGGTCCAGATCGTCGGCTGCACCCAGTGGCCTTCCGCCAGCGCGCCGGGCATGTCGGGCACCCCGCCGCCGGTGACCACCGTCGCGCCTTCGGCCACGGCCTTGGCGTAGTAGCACAGCACCTTCTGCTTGTGCTCGGCCGAGATCAGCGGGCCGAGGCCCACGCCGGGCTGCTCGCTCGGGCCGACCTTGAGCGCTTCGGCCTTCTCCTTGAGCGCCGCGACGAACTGGTCGAAGATCGGCCGCTGCACGTAGACGCGCTCGGTGCCGAGGCAGACTTGGCCGCAGTTCTCGAAGGCCGAACGCGTGATGCCGGCGACCGCCTTGTCGAAGTCGCAGTCGGCGAAGACGATGCCGGCGTTCTTGCCGCCCAGCTCGAAGGACACCGGCCGAACACCCTTGGCCGCCGCCGCCATGATCGCCTCGCCCGTGCGCGTCTCGCCGGTGAAGGTGATGCCGTTGACGCCCGGGTGTTTCGTCAGGAACTCGCCCGCCGAGCTAGGACCGAAGCCGTGCAGCACGTTGTACACACCCGGGGGCACACCCACCGCATTCATCACCTCGCCCAGCAGCGTCGCGGTGGCGGGCGTTTCCTCGGACGGCTTGACGATCACCGTGTTGCCGCAGGCCAGCGCCGGGCCGACCTTCCACGTCATCAGCAGCAGCGGCAGGTTCCACGGACACACCACCGCGACCACGCCCAGCGGCGAGCGCACGGCGTAGCTCACCGCGGTGCCGCCGTCCGGCGTGGTCATCTGGAAGCTCTCGGTCGGCACGTTCTTGATGATGTCGGCGAAGACCTTGAAGTTGGCCGCGCCGCGCGGGATGTCGATGTGCGAGGCCAGGCTCAGCGGCTTGCCGGTGTCGGCGATCTCGGCCTGCAGGAAGTCGTCGAAGCGGCGGTTGATCTCGTCGGCGACGGCGTAGAGCATGTCCACGCGCTTGACCACGCTCATGCGGCCCCAGTCGCCCTTGAGCGCGGCGCGGGCGCCGGCGACGGCCGCGTTCACCTCGGCCTGACCCGCCTCGTGCACGAGGCCCAGGATCCGGTTATCCACAGGCGCGCGGTTCTCGAAGGTCTTGCCGGTGGCGACAAATTCGCCGTTGATGAAATTCAGGAATTGCTTCACGTTCAGGCCTGTGGATAACTGGGTTGTTGAGGAGTCTGTGGATAAGTGTGGACAGGGTGGCGGCTCACGCCAGTCCGAGCGCCTGCAGCCCCGCGCGGGCGCAGGCCTCGTCCTGTTCGGCCGAGCCACCGGACACGCCGATGCCACCGATCAGCGCCTCCCCGTCGCGGATCGGCAACCCGCCACCGAACACCACCAGCCGCGGCCGCTCGGCCAGCCCGATGCGCAGCATCTCGTCGCCCGCGAGCACGGCGCCCCACTGGCTGGTGGGGAAACCGAAACTGGCCGCGGTGTAGGCCTTGTCGATGGCGATGTCCACCGAGTGCAGGAAGGCGCCGGGCATGCGCAGGAAGGCCGCGAGCGTGCCGCCGGCGTCCGTCACCGCGACGTTGATGCGGATGCCCAGGCCCTCCGCCGCGACGACGGCCGCCGCCACCGCCTGGTGCGCGGCCTGCCAGGAGATGCTGTGCTGCACCACGCTGAGGGCGGGTGTCGGAGTCGTCGTCATCGTCCTGGCCTGCTCAGGTGTACACGTCCGTGAAGGACGGCACCGCGGAACCCGTGTGGTAGAAAATTCCGCTCCAGAGCTGGTCCTCGGTCCAG
This sequence comes from uncultured Sphaerotilus sp., assembly GCF_963924895.1. NCBI lineage: Bacteria > Pseudomonadati > Pseudomonadota > Betaproteobacteria > Burkholderiales > Sphaerotilaceae > Sphaerotilus > uncultured Sphaerotilus sp. The sequence continues at coordinate 12,203 of NZ_CAWURG010000007.1, read as the reverse complement.
GTTGTCACCGGCCGGTCGCGCTGCGCCAGGTAGCCCAGGCCGGCGAAGGTCTCGTTGCGGTTGCCGCTCGGGTCGAAGAAATAGATGGTCTCGCCGCGCGTGATGCCGTGGCGGGTGGGCGCCACGTCGATGCGGGTCTTGGTCTTGGCCATCACGTCCGCCGACTTGAGCACGTCGTGCCACGAGTCGAGGAAGTAGGCGATGTGGTGCAGCCCGCTGCGTGCGCCGCCGACGAAGGCGATGTCGTGCGGCGTGGTGGTGCGGCTCATCCAGGTGGCGGCCTGCATGTCGCCGTTCGGGCCGACCAGCACCTGCTCGGTCAGGAAGAAGTCGAGTGCTTCGGTCATGAAGCGGGTGTTGTCCGCGACCGTGTTGATGCCCTCGGGCGGGTTCATCTCGCACATCAGCAGGATGTGGTCCAGCCAGTGCGCGCCCGCACCCTTCAGACCATCCGGCCACGGTTCGGGGTTGGTGATGCCCACCTCCGTGCCCACGTACTCCTTGGTGGCATAGAGGCGCATCTCGTGGCCGCTGGGCAGGTTGAACTGCAGCATCCGGCCGGTGGAGGGCAGCGTGCCTTCGTCCAGCATCACGGTCTTGACGCCCCAGGCCTCGATCTTGGCCTGCAGTTCTTCGAGGTCGGATTCCTTCTCGACCTTGTAGGCGACGTGGTTCATGCCGGCCTGGTCGCTCGGCGTGAGGATGAGCGAGTACTTGTCCCACTCGTCCCAGCACTTCAGGTACACGTTGCCGTGCTTGTCTTCCATCGTGGTCTTCAGGCCCAGCACGTTCTGGTAGTGCTTGACGGCAGCCGCCATGTCCATGACCTTCAGACTGGCGTGACCGATGCGCATGACACCCATGATTTGTCTCCTAGGGGGTTCAGGGTTGTGGGGAAGGGGGGGATTGCGGGGTCGCCGCCTTGGCGTACCCGCGGGAAAACGGTTTCTCGAACTTGCCGACCACGTCGAGCCGCACCGGTGTGGTCGGGGCGACCCGGCACGCCAGGGTGCAGCCCTGGGCTTCTTCTTCTGCGGTGACATGGGCGCGGCTGACGGGGCCGAGCGCCGTCACCGAGCCTTCGACGATGCGGACCTTGCACACGCCGCAGCCGCCGTTGACGCAGCCCACCGGGATGCCCTTGCGGCCCAGCCGCAGCATCCCGTTGAGCAGGCTCTCGGTGGTGGCGCAGGGGAACTCCTCGCCGGTCTGCGTCACGTGGACGGTCACCTTGGGGCGGAAATCGAACATCGCGTGCGTGCTCCTGCCGGCCCGTCAGACGCGCTTGAACAGCGGGCTGCGCTGTGCGTTGGCGTCGGCGGCCGAGATGAACTTCTCGGTGTGGATGCCGTCCTCGAACAGCCGGCCCTGCATCAGCGTGGCGATGCAGGCCTCGACCATCGGCGGCGGGCCGCACAGATAGGCCTTGTGACCGGCGAACTGACCACCGAAGTGCGCCTTGGCGGCGTCGTGGACAAAGCCGCGCGCCCCGCTCCAGTCGCCGCCTTCCGCCTCGTTCGACAGCACCGGCACGTAGGTGAAGTTCGGGTGCTGCGCGGCCAGCGCGACGAACTCGTCGTGGTAGTACAGCTCGGCCCGCGTGCGCTGGCCGTAGACGAGCGTGATCGGCTCGGTGCAGCCCTGGCCGAGCAGGTCGAGCACCATCGAGCGCGGGCTCGACAGGCCCGATCCGCCGGCCATGAAGACCATCGGCCGATGCGCCGACTGCCGCACGAAGAAGCGCCCGTAAGGGCCGGACAGCCGCAGCCGATCACCGACCTTCAGCTTTTCGTGCAGGTAGGTCGTGCCGGCACCACCTGCAACGATGCGCACGTTCAGCTCGATCTCGCCGCTGCGTGCCACGTCAGCGGGCGCGTTGGCGATCGAGAAGGCGCGCGACTGGCCGAGGCCGGGGATTTCCAGCTGCACGTACTGGCCCGCCTGGAAGTCGATCGGCTTGTCGAGCGCGAGGTGCAGCGCCTTGATGGTCGGCGTGAGCGTGACGATGCGGGTGACGGTGGCCGCGAAGTCGCGCACGGGGATGATCCGTGCGTCGGGCTCGTCGTCCATGTCGGCTTCGATGCTCACGTCGTCCAGCAGCGTCGCGCAGCAGGCCAGCGTCTTGCCCTCGTCGCGCTCGAAGTCCATCAGCGCGAAGGGGTTCGCCGCGCCGTGGTCGACCTCGCCGCTGCAGACCTGCACCTTGCAGGTGCCACACAGGCCGTGACCGCAGGCGTGCGGGATGTACAGCCCTTGCCGGAGCGCGGCGTCCAGGATGGACTGGCCATCCTCGACGTCGATCACGGCGCCGGAGGGTTCGATGGTGAGTTGGTAGCTCATCGGATCGGCGCGACGCGGGGTTCAGTTGCAGGAACCGTTCAGGCCGTGCAGCCCTGGCGTGCGGAAGCGGATCACGTCCTTGTGCGTCAGGCCGTTCTCCGCCAGCGACTTGGCCGGGTCCGGCTGCCAAGGCTGGCCGGACTTGGTCCACTCGACGGTGGCCCAGTCGATCTTGGCGAAGTCCGGGTGGTAGCCGTAGACACCCGGCAGCACCGCCGCACCGACCGCCCCGAAGGGCATGTCCGGCGGCAGCGGCAGGCACACCGGCGCGCAGATCATCAGGTGGTCTTCCCAGCCGATGTAGAGCAGCGGCGCGGGGAAGTTCTCGCGCTTGTCCTTCATCGGGAAGTCGTAGGGCGCGGCATTGGGGTTGGTGACGACGCTCATGCTGCGGCTCCTCCGGTGTTGCCCATGCTGCCGTCTGCACGCCAGGCGGCGAAGTTCTTCTGGTCTTCCGAGCCTTCGAAATCGAAGTTGTCCCGGCCGATGTTCATCTCGTAGTACTGCAGCACGGCCAGCAGCGGGTCGAACCCTTCCACGGTCGGATCGGTGCCCGGCTTGAAGCAGTTCCCCTGGTAGATCTGGTGCACCGGCAGCCAGCTCTGGATGTACTTCTCCGGCTCGTCGTCGAAGATCTCCTTGCAGTGGTCCGAGCAGAAGTGGTACTTGTTGCCGAAGTAGTTCGTCTCGCGGTAGCAGATCTTGGTGGCGTCACCCGGCTCGGTGAACAGCATCGGGATCTGGCACGTCGTGCACAGCATCGGCAGCGTCTTGTTGTAGAAGCGGTTGCCGGCGGCGGCCTGCTCGCGCCAGTAGTCCCAGCGCGGCTTGTAGGTCGACTCGAAGCTGTCCGGGTACTTCTCGGCCAGCCACTGCATCTCGTCTTCGTTCGGGATCCAGGTGTGGAAGGGCGCGGCGGCGTTGTAGTTGTAGAAGGTGGCCCAGGCCTGGTGGCTGATGTGGTCCTTGCCTTCGCAGGCGTCCTTCCAGCCCTTGGGCTCGCGGATGCCGTAGCGGGCCAGGTCCTTGAAGAGCGCGCCGCCGTTCTGCTCGGCGTACATCTCCCAGGCTTCCTTCCAGCTCATGACGCGCTTGGGCAGCATGTAGTCCTGCATCATCGCCACGATGGTCAGCAGCCGGTAGCCGCGCCAGAACCACTTGTCGATCCACTTCTGCACGATCGGCACGTTGGCCGGATCTTGTTCGAGCAGGAACTTGATGCACTCGATGCCCAGCGTCATGTGGCGCGATTCATCCGACTGCGCCGAGAAGCCGAAGGTCACCGTGGACATGTCGCCGTTGTGCGCCGCGCCCGACATGAAGGGCACGAACAGCAGGTTCGTCAGCACGTACTCGAACGAGAAGCTCACCGCCGTCAGGAACTCGAACGGGCCGCCGGTGCAGGCGTCCTCGAAGAAGCTCTTCGGCACCGAGAGATACCAGACGCGGTCGAACCAGTGGCTCGAATGGTGCAGTCCGTTGAAGTACTTGTTGTAGTGCGAGAGCGCGTGGGTTTCGGTCTGGAAGTGGCGCAGCTCGTCGATGGACTGCATCTGCGCCGCGACCCGGGCGCCTTCGCCGGTGAACTGGCGGCCGACGTGGGCGAAGCCGCGGTGGGCGTAGTACTCCAGCGGCGTGACGCCCTGGATGAAGAGCTTGAGCGCGTTGATGTAGCGCGCGTCGCTCACGCCGAGCTGGCCGTTGTTCTGCGCGAAGGCCTCGATGACGGCGTAGAGCTTCTTTTCCTTCTCGCCCTGGTACTTCCAGTAGGCGTCCATCGTCAGGCGGAAGGGGTCCTGCCACTTGTCCCAGTCGTGGATCTTGATGCCTTCGTACTGGTCGTACGGGAAGACCTTGTCCATCGGCTGGTAGGTGGTCTCCCAGCCCAGGCCGCGGGTCATCGCGGCGTAACGTTCCTTGAGGCCGAGCTTTTTCTTGGCGACGCGGGTGTCCATGCTTGTCTCCTGGGGATTCGGGGAATGCGGGATCAGTGCGACCAGCTCAGCGTGAGCTGGTCGTCGTCCTCGTCGATGTGGCCCGACAGCGTCACGAGGTTGACGTGGATCTGCTGCAGGTCGTAGGGGCGGCCGGTGATCTCCTCGATCGTTGCGCGGCGGATCGTCAGGCGCTGCGGCACGTCGATCTTGGTCAGCCCGGTCGGGTGGGTGACGACGGCGGTGGGGTTGTCGGCCACGATGGCCTCGACCACCGGCCGGGACTCCTCGTTGGCCTGGAAGGCGATGAATACGTTCGACATGGGCGTGGCTTCCTGGCGGTTCAGACGGCGAGGCCGGCCTTGCGGCAGCGGGCGTCGAGCGTGGTGCGGGCATCGGCCAGCGCGGCGTCGCCGTGCTCGCCCATGGCGAGCTGGGCGATGGGGGCCAGGGCGGCCTGGGCGCGGGCGGCCCAGTGCGCGGTCCACTGCGACAGCAGCGCGCGGTTCTCGTCCGACTCGGCCGCGGCGGTCTTCACCACGGCGTCGATCCAGCGCGCGCTCTCGGCGTGCCAGTCGGTCATGAACACGGTCATCATCGCGACGGCGGTGGCGCCCTTGAGCGTCAGGTGGTCGTCGATGAAGCTGCCGTAGACCAGCGGATAGAGCAGGCCGTCGATCGCCAGGTTCTGCGCGACGAACAGCTCGAACGGGTCCTTCACGACCAGCGTGTCCTCCACCAGCCGGCGCAGCTCCTGCCAGACCGGCGCGTCCAGCCAGGCCTGCTTGCCCACGTCGAGCACTTCCGGCTCGCCCAGCACCAGCCCGAGCCGGGTCAGGTACTGCGCCACGCCCAGGTTGTCCATCGCGTGGAACATCGCCGGGGCCGTGAACGCCGTGCCGTAGCCATAGGCGCAGACCGAGGCGTTGTTCATGTTGGCGCCCCAGGCGGCGTGGCGCAGCGGCATCAGCACCGTCAGCGCCTGCTCGCGCACGGCGTCGGTCATCGCCGCGACCATGCCCTTCGACTCGACGAACTGGAAGTTCGACTCCATCGAATCCTGCTGCCGGGCGCGGGTCATCGTCCAGTTGGCGTAATAGAACTGGCGCGGATCCTTCAGCACGTACCAGTCCTTGAGCTGGATCGCCGTGCGCGCCGTGTCGAACAGCTCGAACTCCGGCTGCCAGGTCGGGCGGTAGTGGAAGTTGGCCGCGGGCTGCGCGCCGATGGTGGCTTCCAGGTAGCGCGAGGCCGCCTTGTCGCCGCCGAGGTGCTCGGCGACGCGGGTGAGGGTCTGGCGCAGCGGCTGGATCTCGCGCGCTTGCAGGTCGATGTTCATCGGGTTTGTCTCCTGGTGTGGAACTCGGCGTGGGACTCGGTTCGAAACTCAGTGGTCCAGCCGGATCGCGCGGTGCGTGGCACAGAACTCGGCGAACGCTGCCTCGGGCAGCAGCAGCTCGACGAGCAACTCTGGCCAGCCGATCGCGAACTCGAAGAACACGAGGCCGTCGGCCCGGTGTTCGAGCACGCGGACGTACTTCTTGCGGGTGTCGAGGTCGGTGTCGGGCGCGGTGTCGAGGGACGGGCTTGCGGTCATGGGCAGGACTCCGGGTGGTCCCTCTTCCATTGCAAGCGACAGGCCACCTCAGGCCAGTTTTCCTGAAATCTCGATATTCCTAGGGTAAGCACCGAGAAAGTGCGCCAGATTGGCCCCGACTCTGTCCCCATCAACCGTCAATTTCAGCCCCTTCATCCCGGATGGAAGGGCTGCTTTTGCGTTCAATTCACGTCAGTTTGATGAATTGGATAATTCAATCGGCGTGATTTGATGATTTGGTGAAGTGGTCTCGACACGGCATGGCCATGCGCTGCGCGAGCAGGCCCTTTCGGCCGGCTCGCGCAAATATCGAGAATTTAGGAAGAGTGGGCGGAGCGCCGGCGTCAGTAACCGGCGTTGCGGTTCACCAGCCACTGCGGAGCCTGACCGGCGCGGCAGCGCTGGAGCGCATCGAGACAGGCGGCGGCCACGACCTCGAAGCGGGCCTCGCCCGCGATGTGCGGCGTGGCGCGCACGCTGGGGTGTCCCCACAGCCAGTGGTCGCGCGGCAGCGGTTCGCGCGCGAACACGTCGAGCGCCGCGCCCGCCAGATGGCCGCTGTCGAGCAGCCCCCGCAGGTCGTCCTCCACCAGGTGCTCGCCCCGCCCGACATTGACCAGCCAGGCCCCGGCGGGCAGCTGCGCCAGCCGCGCCCGGTCCAGCAGGCCGCGGGTGGCCTCGGTGAGCGGCAGGGTGTTGACCAGCACGTCGCTGCTGGCGAGCAGGGCGGGCAGTCCGGCCTCGCCGGTGTAGCGGGTCACGTCGGCGTGCTCCAGCCCCGGCAGCGGGCGGAGGTGGCGGCCCCACAGCGCCAGCGGCAAGCCCAGCGGCACGATGGCCCGCGCGATCGCCTGCGCCACTTCGCCCTGGCCGAGCAGGCCGACGCGGCACTGCGCCGCTGGCCGCACGGGATGGCGCCGCCACTCGGCGCGCGCCTGCTGGGCCTCGTAGCGGGCGAAGTCGCGCGTGGCGTGCAGCGTCTGGGCGACCACGTACTGGGCGATGGTCCGCGCCTGCTGCGGATCCACCACCCGCGTCACCGGCAGCCCGGCGGGCAGGTCCGGCACGGCGAGCAGCTTGTCCACCCCCGCGCCCGTCGAGCAGACCACCCGCAGCTTTGGATAGCGCGGCACCACGCCCGCCGTCAGCCGCCAGGCCAGCAGCACCTCCACCGCGTCGGGCGGCGGCGTGTCGGCTTCGGTCCACACTGGCAGATCCGGCGCGAGCGCCTGCAACGCTGCGACGAAGGGCGCGGACGGCAGCGGGTGGCTGAGGACGAGGATGGCCATGGGGGTGGTGGGGGTGGGTGTCTCAGGGATAGCGGCGCGACACCGACTCGGCTACGCACACCGGCTTGGCCGCGCCCTCGCGCTCGATGGTGGCTTCCACGGTGACCTGCCAGCCACCTTCGATCGGCTCGCAGGCCAGCAGCCGGAACACCCCGCGCACGCGGCTGTCCACCGGCAGCGGCGCCGGGAAGCGCACCTTGTTCAGCCCGTAGTTCAGGCTCATGCGCAGGTGCGGGATCTCGAAGGCGTGTTCGCCCATCCACGGCAGCAGCGAGAGCGTCAGGAAGCCGTGCGCGATGGTGGCGCCGAACGGCCCGGCCGCGGCGCGCGCCGGGTCGGTGTGGATCCACTGCAGGTCCTCGGTGGCGCGGGCGAAGGCGTCGATGCGGGCTTGGTCGATGTGCAGCCAGGGGCTGGTGCCAAGCACCTCGCCGATGCGGCCGGGCAGATCGGACAGCGGGATGGACGGGCGGTCGTGGTCGGGCATGTCGAGTCCTGGCGGAAGAGGGGCGGACGATCTTAGGCAGGCTGTCCGCCGCCGGTCATGCGCGTCAACCCCGAGGGCCTGTCCCGCGGGTGACGGTGCGCGGGTGGATACGTCTGCTGACCTCGAAGGCCCCCCTCCCGGCCTCCCCCCGCTGGGGGGAGGAGGAAGACAGGGATCTCGGGATCGGGGCGTTCAGCGTGGGTCAAGGGCTTGTCGGATGTGCTCCAGCACGGTGTCAGTTTGTCTCAGTAGCTGGGCATTATCGAACCGCAGCAGCGTGATGCCGTGTCGCCGCTGGAGCCAGTCGTCGCGCTCGGCGTCACGGGCCAGGCCGTCGGGGGTGTGGTGCTGTGCGCCATCCAGCTCGACCGCCAGCCGAGCGGCCGGGCAGTAGAAATCGAGCACGAACCGGTCCACCGGATGCTGCCGCCGAAAGCGCCAGCCACCGAGCCGCCCGGCGCGCAGGTGCTCCCACAGCACGCACTCGGCTTCGGTCATCTCCCGCCGAAGCCGCCGCGCCGCCAGCAGCAGCGGCCGGCTGACGGTCTCCGGCACCCAGATCCGGTGCTGTTCGTCGTCATCATTCATGCCCCATTCTGAAAGAGCGTGCTGCATTACTCCCTCCCCCCAGCGGGGGGAGGGCTGGGGAGGGGGGCTAACGCTGCCGAGATGTCGGCCGACTTCCGAAGCCCCCCTCCCGGCCTCCCCCCGCTGGGGGGAGGAGATCAGCGCAGATGCGGGGCAACTTGGTCTTCCTCCCTCCCCCAGCGGGGGAGGGTCGGGGTGGGGGCTCGGTTCGCGCCAACCGTCCATCCCTGCTGGACGCAACACTAGAATCAGGCCACGGGAGAAATCTCGAGAATCTGCCCGCGGAGCCCCGGCATGCCCAAGTCCCTGAAATACCCGCCCGACACCGACCTGCGTCGCCTGCTGCGCTTCGCGCCGGACGAGGGCGCGATCTGGCTCGGCGAGCGGCGCATGGTGCTGCTGCACACGGCGTCGCTCGGGGCGCTGCGCCAGGACCTGATCAACTCGATCGGGCTGGAACAGGCGCGGCGCATCTTCACGCGCATGGGCTACGCCAGCGGCCTGAACGACGCCGAGTTCGCCCGCAAGACGCGGCCCGGGGAGGATCCGGTGGCCGCCTTCCTGGTCGGGCCGCAACTGCACATGCTCGAAGGCGCGGCGCGGGTCACGCCGCTGACGATGACCTTCGACCGCGAGGCCGGCCGCTTCGAGGGCGAGTTCCGCTGGGACCATTCCTGGGAGGCCCACGCCCACCGCCACACCTTCGGCCCCGCCGACGAGCCGAGCTGCTGGATGCTCACCGGCTATGCCTGCGGCTACACCTCGGCCTTCATGGGGCGGCTGATCCTGTTCAAGGAGGTTGCCTGCACGGCCTGTGGCGACGAGTTCTGCCGCATCGTCGGCCGCCCGATCGAGGACTGGCCGGACGGTGAGGCGCACCGCGTCTACTTCGAGTCCGACTCGCTGGTCGAGAAGATCGAGGCGCTGAGCCTGCAGGTCGAGGCGCTGCGCTCGACGCTGGCACCGGCCGGGCCGTGTGGCTCGATGGTGGGCCAGTCGCCCGCGTTCCGGCGCGCCTTCGAGCTGCTCGGCAAGGCGGCGGCGACGCAGGTCACCGTGCTGCTCACCGGCGAGACCGGCGTCGGCAAGGAGCGCTTCGCCCGCACGCTGCACGAGCTGAGCGCGCGCCGCACCGGGCCGTTTGTCGCGGTGAACTGCGCGGCGCTGCCGGCCGAGCTGATCGAGGCGGAGCTGTTCGGCGTGGAGAAGGGCGCCTACACCGGCGCGCACGCCGCCCGCACCGGCCGTTTCGAGCGCGCCGATGGCGGCACGCTGTTCCTCGACGAGATCGGTGACCTGCCCGTGTCGCTGCAGGCCAAGCTGCTGCGGGCGCTGCAGGAAGGTGAGATCGAGCGCCTGGGCAGCGAGACCACGCGCAAGGTCAATGTGCGGCTGGTGGCAGCGACGAATGTCGATCTGGACGCGGCGGTCAAGGCCGGGCACTTCCGGCGCGACCTGCTGTACCGGCTCAACATCTACCCGATCCGCATCCCGCCGCTGCGCGAGCGCGGCGCCGACATCGAGCTGCTGGCGCAGACGCTGCTCGCCCGCTTCACCGCGCTGCACGGCAAGCGGCTGCAGGGCTTCAGCGAGCGGGCCTTGCAGGCGCTCGGCCGTCACGCCTGGCCGGGCAATGTGCGCGAGCTGGAGAACATCGTCGAGCGCGGCGTCATCCTCGCCGCGCAGGGGGGCTCGATCGAGGCCGAGGACCTGTTCTCGCTCAGCCCCGGCCATGACGACCCGTCCGCCGCCCGCACCGGGCTCGATCCGCACGGCCAGCTCGCCACGCTGCCGCCGGATCCGGACGAGGACCTCTGCGCACGGATGCTCGCCAGCGGGCTGCCGCTGGAGGAGCTGGAACACCAGTTGCTCGCCTTCGCCGTGGCCCGCGAAAGCGGCAACCTCTCTGCCGCGGCCCGCCGCCTGGGGCTGACCCGCCCGCAGCTCGCCTACCGGCTGCGCCGCGGCCCGATGCCGTCCGAACCTGGAGCCGCCTGATGCTGCCGTCCGAAAAATTCCTCGCCGCCTTCCACGGCAACGACGAGGCGCCGCGCACCCTCGTCGAGCGCGCCTACCTGGGCCTGCGCCACGACATCGTCTGCGGCGCGCTGGCGCCGGGCGAGCGGCTGCGGGTCGAGCACCTGAAGGACCGCTACGACGTCGGCGCCGGCACGCTGCGCGAGGCGCTGTCGCTGCTGCTGTCGGACGCGCTGGTGACGGCGGAAGGGCAGCGAGGCTTCCGCGTCACGCCGATCTCGCTGGCCGATCTGGAGGACGTCACCAACACCCGCGTGCTGCTGGAGACCGAGGCGCTGCGCCTGTCGATCCGCCACGGTGACGCCGCCTGGGAACTCGGCCTCGTCGCGGCCTTCGACCGCCTGAGCGCCGCCGAACGCACGCCGGAAAGCCTGCGCTCGGGCGAGTGGGAACACGCCAACCGCGGCTTCCACGAGGCGCTCATCGCCGGCCACGGCTCGCCCTGGAGCCGCTACCTGCTCGGCATCCTCTACCGCCACGCCGAGCGCTACCGCTACATCGCCGTGCGGGTGGCCGCCGCGTCCGAAGCCGGCCCGCCGCGCGACGTGCACCGCGAGCACGAGGACCTGTACCGCGCAGCCATCGGCCGGCAGGAGGCCCGCGCGGCGCTGGCGCTGGAGGCGCATGTGCGCAATACGTGTGAGGTGTTGAAGAAGGCGGGGCTGGGCGACATGTGATGTGAGGTTTGTCACACCGCGTCCGGATCTGTCAAATTCGGACGGTGAGCGCCACTCGGGCACTGTGGACGGTGTCGGGGTGGCGCTTTATTCTGGGCGGAAGCCGGGTTTTGCAGGATGTGCTTGCAGGGTTTCGGGGGATGTTCAGGGGGGAGTCATGCGTCAAAACGCAGAAAAATTTCCATGCCGACAACGGCTTGGGTGTCATTTTGCTGACGTGTTATATGTCAGCGGACATGTTAGGCAGCGGGGCCGTGAGAGCTAAATTATGTTAGCTTTCATAAGCCAGCATCGTATGTTCCCGATACCAAGAATTTCCGAGTCGTTCATCGACCAAGTTGCATTGGACCTCGGGTGGCAGCGAACTACCGACGTGTATATGCCAACCAAAGGCCGGCTCAACGCAGACTACTTGGCGCCCGGTTACGTCATAGAATTAAAGATCCTCGAAGAGGAGGCCCTTGAAAAAACTGAGAGACAACGAAAGATTTCTGAGCTATATCGGGAGCACTTCCCAGAATCATTCGAGGTAGACATAGCTTTTGAATCAGCGCCTCAGTCAATTAGGCGTGAACTTGAGCGCTTAGTATCCGGGCCAATCCAGACCGCAGTAAAGAAGGCATCTCGCCAGATACGAGAAACTGTTGAGGATACGGGTCGTGCTGGCGATGAAGGGATTATTATCATTGTTAACAATGGCTTCTCCTACCTGAATGCAGAGGCTTTCGAGTCCCTCGTAACGAAGCGCTGCACAAACGATTCGTCTCGAATCGCTCATGCGTGTTGCATCACCGTTGAATATCATCAGGGAGGCTTCGATGCGTTTGTATTCTGTACCACGCGCTCCCGCCCGATTCGTAGCGGCACTCCATGGGCACACGCCGAAGCACTACGAGAAGCCGTACAGGCTCGCTTCAATGACGCGATGACGATCATGATGACTGACCAAATGAACCCGAAGTTGTGGTCTGAAGCGCTCACACCTGTTACTGACATCGTCTTTGAAGCTGATGGAGTGAAATATATTCGCCGAGCGCCTGAAGTCCCTGACTCGCGCGTCTCCAGTGAAATCTAACCATTCGTTTCGGCGGGCCGCCTCCGGCGGCCGCTGAACTCAAACTACAAGGGCTTCCCCATTCGTCAAGCAAAATTTGAGCGACCACCCGCGCAGCGGGTGGGGTTTCAAGTATTGTCAAAGCCGACCAGCCAAACTCTGATCAGGCGGAAGAAAACAACAAGTTGCGGACTGGCCAA